>DRKK01000001.1 GCA_011051815.1 Sphingomonadales bacterium
CTAAAGGTTAAGGTCAGTGACAGCCAATGCACCGTTGATCCGGACCAAGCGGGCAAAGCACAGATTTTAAACCCCGGAACGGTGCCTGAATTCTTTACCGCCATTGGCCAGAATACAAACTATATCATCCACCCGGAGGAAGTTCTGGCCGAAAATTTTGTTTTTGTCATGACCAATAAACAAGGCCTGCCAAACCCCGAAATCCCGGCACGGCTTGGCACATGGCTCGGCCTGAAATAATATTATATGCGTGAGAAGTCACCCTTTCTGATCGCCTGTCTCTATATGATGGGTTACACCATATGCTATGCGGCGCTCTGGGCTTGCGTACGTCATTTATCGGGAGATATTCATCCCGTGGTGCTGGTGTTTTTCAGAACGTTTTTTGGCCTGTTGACCACCCTGCCCATTTTGATGCGGATTAAACTTCCGACCTTTTCATCGGGTCTCTATCCGCTATATATCCTGCGGGGCATATCCAACATCGCGTCTGTGGCCGGCTCTTATTTTGCCATCCGGCTTTTGCCACTGGCTGATGTGGTGGCCTTCAGCTATGCCGCGCCTATATTTGCCACAATCCTTGCCGCCTTCTTCCTGAAAGAGCATATCGGGCGGCATAGGATTCTGGCCATCCTGCTGGCCTTTGGCGGCGTGCTTATTCTGATCCGACCCGGTTTTCAGAATCTGAATGAGGGCATGTGGATCGCGCTGGGGTCGGCGGCCTGTTTTGCGGTCACCCTTATCTGTGTCAAGACCTTGACCCGTCATGACAGCCCGTCCATGGTCAGCCTTATGGGTTTCGTCGTGGCCCTGCCCGTGATTTTCATCAGCGCCCTGTTCTACTGGCAATGGCCAACGGGGGAACAATGGGGTTTTCTGATCCTGATGGGCTTTTTTGCCGCCACTTCTCACCTGTGTCTGGCCCGCGCCCTGTCCAGAGCAGATCTGAGCGCCGTCATGCCCATAGATTTTTCCCGGATTATTTTTGCCGCTCTCTTGGGCATAACCCTGTTCGGAGATCCTTTCAACGGTTTGACCTTTCTGGGCGGCGGTGTCATTCTGGCCAGCGCCGCTTATGCCGCCCACCGGGAGCGTAGAAATAAAATTGCCCAGCGCGAAATGACGTCATGACCACATCTCAGCCCAATAACCTGATCGGTATCGCGTTCATTTTGCTCACCTGTCTGACCATGACCCTGTCGGCATTGGTCATCCGGATGGTCGGCAAAGACCTTGGCGCCTTTGAGGTGGTTCTGATCCGCTGTAGCTTCTCTCTGCTATATATCCTGATCCTTCACGGACGGACGGGCCGGGCGCTTTATACCGCGCCGCGCCCGCTTTTACTGACCTTTCGCTCGCTCACCTTAAGCATACTGGTTCTGGGGAATTTTTATGCCATCGTCCATCTACCCCTTGTGCAGGTCACGGCGTTACAATTTACCAAGCCCCTGTTTCTGGTGATACTGGCAGCTCTGTTTCTATCGGAGCGGGTGCGCCTCCCCCGGACTATCGCAACCGTGGCCGGTTTTCTGGGGGTATTGGTGATCCTGCGTCCGGACAGTGGCTTTCACCCGGTTCAGGTCATCGCCCTGATTGCCGCATTGGGCATGGCCACCATTGCAGTGATCACCAAGAAAATGACCAGAGACCATTCCACAAACACCATGGTTTTTTATGGCAATCTGTTCATTGTTCTAGCCTGCCTTGGCCCCGCCATTGCAAATTGGCAGACACCGGACCTGTTCCAACTGACCATGATCGCGGCCCTTGGCCTGACCGCCTACGCCGGGCAGACATTCATGGTGCAGGCCTATCGCTACGGTGAGGCCACCGCCGTCACCCCCTTTGAATATGTCAGGATCATCTTTGTCGCCATTGCGGGTTATATTGCGTTCGGCGAAATCCCGGACCGATGGACCGTCATCGGGGTGATCATCATCGTTGCCGCAACCCTGTTTATCGCCCTGCGCGAGGCCCGAAAAAAACGACAGGCTGCTAAAGTTTAACCTCGACAGACAGCATCAAAAACGGCTATATGTTACCAATCAGTAACATTGAAAGCGAATAAAACCATGAAAATTGACGGATTATCAGCCATTGTCACTGGCGGCGCATCGGGATTAGGCGAAGCCACGGCCCGACGTTTGGCCACTGCCGGAGCCAAAGTCACAATCTTTGACATGAACGCCGAACGCGGACCACAAGTTGCCGCTGACATAGGTGGGCATTTTGAAAAAGTTGATGTGTCCTTGGAAAGCAGCGTCAGCGATGCCCTTGCGGCCAGTGCCAAAATCCATGGCGAGGCCCGGATTGTTGTCAACTGCGCAGGTATTGCCATTGGCGAGAAAACTGTTGGCCGGGATAACGTCCCCCATGATCTGAGCCGATTTAAAAAAACCATCGAGGTTAATCTGATCGGCACCTTCAATGTGATCCGGCTGGCCACATCCCGCATGGCAGAGCTAGACCCCATGGACACCACAGAGCGCGGTGTGGTGATCAATACCGCCTCCGTCGCGGCCTTTGAGGGACAGGTGGGACAAGTGGCCTATTCAGCCTCCAAGGGCGGCATTGTCGGCATGACCATCCCCATCGCCCGTGACCTTGCAGGGCTTGGCATCCGGGTCTGTACCATCGCCCCGGGTCTGTTCCTGACCCCCATGATGAAGGGCCTGCCCGAAGAAGTTCAGGACTCCCTTGGGGCCAGCGTTCCCTTCCCCAGCCGCCTTGGCGACCCCGATGAATATGCTCATCTTGCCCAGCACATCTGCGAGAATGCCATGCTCAACGGTGAAGTGATCCGCCTTGACGGTGCCATCCGCATGGCCCCGCGCTAGAAAAAATCATAAAAAGAGGAGCCGTAAATGGCTCCTTTTTAAATTCTTTTCCTGCTTTAATTCAGGATCATAAC
>DRKK01000002.1 GCA_011051815.1 Sphingomonadales bacterium
GGTACGGCGTGGGATTCCATGGTGTATGATCCTGATCTTAACCTGCTGTATGTGGGGACCGGCAACGGCAGCCCGTGGATACAGGCGGAACGCAGCCCCGGCGGCGGGGACAATCTGTTTCTATCGAGCATTTTGGCCATCAATCCCGATACCGGGCGGCTGGTCTGGTATTATCAGACGACACCCGGTGATAACTGGGACTATACCGCCACCCAGCCGATTATTCTGACCGACCTCACCATTGAGGGCAAGACGCGCAAGGTGTTGATGCAGGCCCCAAAAAACGGTTTTTTCTATGTGCTTGACCGGGCCAGCGGCGAATTGCTGTCGGCGGAGAAATATGCGGCGGTCACTTGGGCCAGCCATGTGGACAGGGCAACGGGCAAGCCAGTGGCGATGGCGCAATCCGATTATTCCAAAGAACAGAAGCTGATTCTGCCCAGCCCGGCGGGGGCCCATAACTGGCAACCTATGGCCTATAATCCTGACACGGGGCTGGTCTATATTCCGGCCATGAATGACCCGGCCATTTATGAACGGCGCAAAGACTTTGAATTTATCAAGGGCATTAATAATCAGGGCGCGCATTTTTCAGAAGGCACCATAACCTCTGAAATTGGTGACTTTGATGCGGGTGAGGCAGGCGGTTTCCTGTTGGCCTGGGACCCGGTGACGGCAAAGCCTGTCTGGCGGCATAAGCTGGGGGATTTTATTTTTCACGGCGGCATATTGACCACGGCGGGCAATATCGTGGTTCAGGCGCGGGATGACGGTCTGCTGGTGGTCTATGAGGCGGATAGCGGCAAAGTTCTTCAGAAAATTCAAACCGGCAGCAGTATTCTTGCCGCGCCCATGACCTACCGTATAGACGGCGTGCAATATATTGCGGTGATGGCCGGGTACGGCGGCGGACCGTTTGGCTATTTCCCCGTAGGGTCGGCGGTGGAAAAATATGGCAATGAGGGGCGGTTGCTGGCCTTTAAGCTGGGCGGCGGCACGGTGCCACTGCCCGATGAATTGCCCCCTCTTGGCCCCATACCGAAACCACCGGTCCTAACGGCATCGGCCGAGACTTTGGCCATGGGTAAAAAGCTGTTTACCAAGGCCTGCGGGGAATGTCACTGGAATATCAATGGTGGTTATCCGGACCTGCGCCGTATGTCGCCGGAGGTTCATGCCGCTTTCAAGGATATTGTTCTTCATGGTCAGCGGGAGCCATTAGGCATGGCGGGTTTCGGCGATATCCTGTCAGAAAAACAGGTAGAAGCCATTCACAGCCACCTGATCAAATTGGCCCAGGAAGCCTATGACGGCGAACAGGCAAAAAAATAAGCACGCCGCAAGAAATCTTGCGACGCGCCCTTAAAATAGACGCCTCTGTTAAAGAGCAAGAGGTGTAAAAAGCAAAAAGACGGGTGTCTTTAGTCGACCAGCTGAATGCTGGCTGCTGCTTCTTTACCTCTGTTTTCAGCTACTTCGTAGCTTACTTTTTGTCCGTCATCCAATTGACGAATGCCGGATTTTTCCAATTCTGTAATATGTACGAATACATCTTTGCCGCCCTCATCTGGTGCGATAAAGCCGTAGCCTTTATTAGTGTTAAACCATTTTACTGTGCCAGTAGCCATTTTAAGCTTCCTTAGTGTCTGTATATAATATTTCCCACAATTGCGGGGCGTTCAAGAGTTAGTATAAGTCCGGTATTGAAGCCCTAGAAACAGACAGGACAGACCATTCACATGGTCCGTCACCTCAAAAAGAGGCACTGCGTAAGATTCTATTTGCATCCTCAAAAAGGAGAATCAACGTAACTCAATATATGCTTTTATGTTAGATAAATAGAAAAATCAATCTAATATTTTGAATTTAATACTGAAATTGGTTTTAAGAGGGAGATTTAAGGCGCTTTGCGGTCATCATACGATAGCTGATCCAGGCGGCCATTCCCATTGTGCTGACGCCTATGGCCATGGGGATTTGGGTCATATTAAAGCTGTGAGCCACCATCAGTCCCACAAGGGAGGCAAAGACATTCTGGCCAAATCCAGCCAGAGATGACGCCGCCCCGGCCATCTTGGGAAAAGGGCCAATCAGCCCGGCCAGTGCCGTGGGATAGGTCAGACCCATACCGATCATATAGAGGACCATTGGCCCCAAAATGGCCGCCACATGATTGAGGGGCACCAAGGCCATAGCCATCATGGAAAGGCCCGCCACGGCACAGGTCAGGGTGCCAAAGCCGACGATGCGGACAATGCCCAGCGCACTTACGAGTCGCCCGCCGAGCTGTGTGCCAATCATATAGCCGCCGACAACGATGGCAAAGCACAGACCAAATTGGTCCGCGCTCAGGCCCAATGTTTTGATAAAGACAAAGGACGAGCCGGAGATAAAGGAAAACAGGCCGCTATAGCTGAAGGCAATGATCAACAGATAGCCCGTATAATGATGATCTTTTAACAGGGTGGCAAAATTGCGCAGGGTCTGGCGCGGATGAATGGCATGGGGGTCTTTATGTTTATTGCTTTCCTGAAGAATGAAGATAATACCCAACAGGCACAGACCGCCAAAGAAGGCCAGCAGGGCGAAACTTGCCCGCCAGCCGTATATGATGGTTAAATAACCGCCGATGATCGGCCCCATTGCCGGGGCCATGGCCATGGCGGTACCCATATAGGATAAAACCTTGGCGGAGCGTTCCTGTCCGTATATGTCGCGGACCATGGTACGGGCCAAGACAACTCCGGCGCAGCCACCGATGGCCTGTAATACCCGTCCGGCGATTAGTATCTCGATAGCCGGGGCGATCAGACAGACGATAGATCCCAAAAGATATATGGCCGTGCCGATCAGCAGGATAGGCTTGCGGCCAAAACGGTCGGACAGCGGGCCGTAAAAAAGCTGGCAGACGGCAAAGACAACCAGATAGACGCTGAGGGTAAGCTGAACGGTGGTGACATCGGTATTGAAATAGGCCTGTATGGCGGGCAGGGCGGGCAGAAATAAATCGGTGGTGATGGGTCCCAGTGCCGTGAGCATAGTCAGGAGGATAACCACAATTAGGGCATCTGGCCGTAAACTCATAAAGATTATCCTGTTTGTCACACTTGAGATGGGCACTTGCGCCTTGCGCTTTCCTCGTATATATAGCGCGGTATGTCAAGGAAATGCACCAATATAATAGGCGCATATTCAAAATAACTGGAAAATTGAGACAATGACTAAATTTGTGGAGCTCGGCTTGCGCGAAGCTGTCCTGCGTGCAGTGGAAGAGGGCGGCTATGAAAATATGACGCCTATTCAGACCCAGGCCATTCCAAATGTGTTGGAGGGCAAGGACCTGATCGCTGTGGCCCAGACCGGAACCGGCA
>DRKK01000003.1 GCA_011051815.1 Sphingomonadales bacterium
CCCTGCCGGGAATTTCCAGACCCTGCCGGATACGGCCAAATGGCTGCTGTCTTTTGGAATGTTGCTGGGCCGTCTTGAATTGTTTGCGGTATTGGTGCTTTTTTCACCCCAGTTTTGGCGGTATTGAGCTAGGGTCTGTGGACAATTAAGGTCCGGGTGTTGGCGCTCCCTGTTTTATCACTGGCGAGACACAGAATGCGAAGTAGTGTCATTCACTCCAAGCATTTTGTAACGCTGTCCAGTGATAAAACAGGGAACGTCCTCTGGATTTGGCCAGAAAAGCCCACTTTTACAGCAGTCGTCCTTGAATATACCCGCATGTCCTGCGTCCTCCTGCTTAAAATTGGGCTTTTCTGGCCAAACCAACACCCGGACCTTAATTGTCCACAGACCCTAAAATCTCTTTGGCCACGTTAACCACATCGCCGGTAAAATTGATCATTTTCTGACCCCCGTCCACCGGGATTGTCACCCCGTTGATAGAGGGGGTTGAAATCAATAGGCTGGCGGTTTCGGCAATATCTTCCACCCGAAGCGGGCTACCGACAAAATTCAGATGACTGGCTAATGCAAAATTTTCCGCACTCTGGCTATCGCTGATCAGGGTCAGGCCGGGGGCGATGCCATTGACCCGAAGCTTGGGGCTTAATCCCTGTGCCATCATCTCCGTCGCGCCCAGCAGACCATATTTGCTCAGGCTATAGGAGTGAAAATCCGGGTTCAGGGCAAAAACCTTGCTGTCGATGATATTGACCACACTGCCCTGCTCCCTGTCCGGTATCAAATGATATAATGCCCGCGCCAATTGCATGGGGGCGCGCAGATTAACATTCTGATGAGAGGCAAAACTGTCTTCGGTAAAATCACTGATATGGTCATCGATAAATTGTGAAGCATTATTGATCACATGGCGTGGGATATGATTCGGATGATCACAAGTCGTAAGCAGCTTTTCCACTGCCCCGTAATCGCCAAGGTCACATTGCACCAAAGCCCCGTCACCGCCCCGGTCCCGGATAAGGCTCAGAACCGCGTCCGCTTCTGCGTGGGCCGTGTGATAATGCAGGTAAATAAAATGACCTTTGGCCGCCAATGTCTCCGCAAGGCATCTGCCTATGCGTTTTCCGGCGGCGGTGATCAGGATGGCGTCCTTCATTTATAGATCCAGATCGTTAATGGACATATCGGCCCGGCTCCACCAAGGCACCTCCGGCCCCCCGTAGTGATCGGTGCAGATAACCTCTGCCGGATCACCGCGAAAGCTGACGGTATTGGTAGGGGTTTCCACAATCTCAACCTTGTCACAGCGCACGGCAAGGCCCTGATCAAACAGGATAGCATTGATTTTTGACATGAAGCAGGCGGCCAAAACCTCAGTCGTTGGATCGCCCGGCGTAATCAGAATATGGGGCAGGTTTTCCGGCTCCTGCTCCTTGAAATAATCCAGCATCGGGTCCTGTGATGACAGTTGGAGGCTGTGGTCCACATGGTCGTCAATCCATTTGTGCCAGACAGATTTTAATACTGCAAAGGGAGCCATCATATTCACCGCCCCGTCCAGCTGATTATAGCCGGTGCTGACCAGATAAACCTTCACATATTCATTATGGCCATGGGGGATGAAACACCGGCTGCCCTTAAGGTTAAACAGACGGTGGCTCATGCAGTATCGGCGGGTAAAACATATCTCAAAGCTCATGATTGGCTTGATAACTCAGTCCCCCCCATGAGTCCAGATTTATTTCCCCAGACGGTAGCCCCCGGCCTCAGTCACCAGAATGGTCGCGGCGGAGGGGTTCGGCTCTATTTTCTGGCGCAGACGATAGATATGGGTCTCTAGCGTGTGGGTGGTCACCCCCGCATTATAGCCCCAAACCTCATCCAGCAGAACATCCCGGTTCACAGGATTTCCGTCTGAGCGTTTGAGATATTTCAGGATCGCAGATTCCTTCTCCGTCAGGCGGATCAGCTCTTCTGTCTCCCGATTGACCAACGTCTTGTCCCCGGGCCGGAAGGCATAAGGGCCGATGATAAAGGACGCGTCCTCGCTAATGGCATGGGTCCGCAGCTGCGCGCGCACCCGGGCCAGCAGGATGCCGAATTTAAACGGTTTCGTCACATAGTCATTGGCCCCGGCGTCAAGACCCAGAATGGTGTCGCTGTCACTGTCATTGGCGGTCAGCATGATGATCGGAATTTTGATGTTGGATTTGCGCAACATGCGGCATACCTCGCGCCCGTCAATATCCGGCAGACCCACATCCAGAATGATCAGATCATAATTTCCTTCCTTGGCGGCCATCAGGCCATCGCGGCCTGTTGCGGCCTCTGTCGTGGCAAATTCCTCATGAAAGGCCAGCTGCTCTGCGAGCGTCCCCCGTAGCTCATCATCATCATCGATAAGTAGAATATTATGGCTCTGTTCCACAGTTAATCCTGTTAATTTTTGCGACCGCGCACTATATATGCCAATATAACATATTAATTTAAGTCTTTGGAAAAGAATATAAGTATGGCGGCCCCCATCACAAGTGACAGGGATGATAAAAACCGGCTCGATCACAAAATTGTGACCGTTCAGCGGGCGGCTTCCGACCTGCGCCGGGGCCTTCCCGTGGTGGTATGTGCAGGGGGCAGCTTTATTCTGGTTCAGGCGGCGGAGCTGATCACCGACCCGTGGATCAATCGTCTTGAGGCTCTGTCCGGGGCGCCGCCGCTGGTCGGGTTGACCCCGGAGCGGGCCAATATCCTGCGGGTATCGCCCCGGTCCGGGACCACCGCCCTGATCCAGCTTTCGAACCATATGAACAGCGCCGTGATTGCCGCCATGGCCGATCCGGCAGATGACCTGATGCAGCCCCTGAAAGGCCCGTTTCAGGTGGCGGATGAGACTGCAAGTCTGACCCATGACGCTGGGCTTAAACTCTGCAAGATTGCGCGGCTTTTGCCTGCGGCCCTCTTTTCCGCGCCCCTTGCCGGGGATGGGCAGGCCTTGGCAGAGGACGGGCATTTCCTCTCTGTCCAAGCACAGGATATTCTGGATTATGACCGGAATGATGCGTCGGGCCTGCGCAAGATCACGGCGGCCAAGGTGCCGCTTGGCGGCGCGGAACAAACGACCATGGTTGCTTTTCGCCCCCATGACGGTGGCACGGAGCATTTCGCTCTGATCATCGGCGATCCAAACCGCCATGACCCGGTGCTGACCCGTATCCATTCGGAGTGTTTCACTGGTGATCTTCTGGGGTCATTGAAATGTGATTGCGGCGAGCAATTGAACGGGGCCATCACACATATGCAGGCCGCAGGCGGCGGCGTACTGCTTTATCTGGCGCAGGAGGGGCGCGGTATCGGCCTGATCAACAAGCTGCGGGCCTATCAATTGCAAGATCAGGGGTTTGACACGGTGGATGCCAATGAACGGCTGGGCTTTCACGCCGATGAACGCATTTTTGAACCGGCGGCAGAAATGCTGAAAATATTGGGGTTTGAGGACGTGCGCCTGTTGACCAATAATCCGTTGAAGGTTGCGGGACTGGAAGAACAGGGCATCACGGTCAGCGAAAGGGTCGCCCACAGCTTTCCCGCCAACGCCCATAACGACCATTATCTGCGTACCAAAAAGAAGCGTTCGGGCCATTTGTTATGAGACCGGATCTTCCTCCCAAAGTTCTGGCGGTTTTTCTGGCGAGTATGGTCGCCCTAGCCCCCTTTTCCATTGATACCTATCTGCCCGCCATGCCCGTCATGGCCACTTATTTTGGCACCAGCATCGGCATGGTGGAAATGACCGTGGGCATTTTCTTTTTGGGCTATGCCATGGGCCAGCTGGTCGGTGGACCGTTGTCCGACCATTTCGGGCGGCGACGGGTTGGCGGGCCGGGGGTGGTGATCTTCTTCCTTGCAACAGTGGGGATTATTTTTGCCCCGACCATTGAATGGGCCATCTTTGGCCGCCTTGTTCAGGCCTTTGGCGGCGGCTTTGTCACCGTCATTGCCCCGTCCGTGGTCCGCGACCGTTTTACGGGCAAGGAAGCGGCCAAAATGTTTGCCCTGATCGGGGTGGTCATGATGCTGGCCCCTCTGGTGGCCCCAGCGGTGGGGGCTGTGTTGCTGAGGTTTTTTGACTGGCGGATGATTTTTGCCTTTCTGGCGGTCTATGCTCTGGTATCGCTTGCGGTGATCTTTCTGGCCCTGCCGGAACGGCAAAAAGCCTTGAGCAAAAGATTAAACCTGGGCAAGGTCTGGGCGGATTATGGCCGGGTTTTGACCAACCGGCACGCCATGGGCTATATGATCACCCAGAGTTTCAGCTCGGCGGTGATGTATCTGTTCCTCACCGGGTCGGCTTTCGCCTATATCGCCTATCTTGGCATTTCCACGGATATGTTTCCGATCCTGTTTGGGGCCAATATCATCACCATGATGGCCTTTAACCGCCTGAACCCCTTTCTGCTCAATCTGTTCAGTCC
>DRKK01000004.1 GCA_011051815.1 Sphingomonadales bacterium
ATGGACATGGTGTAATGGAAATGGGCAACCACATAATAGGTATCATGCATGGCCGTATCCACACCGCCGTTGGCTAGAACCACACCGGTCACACCGCCAATGGTAAAGAGGAATATCATACCCAGCGCAAACAGCATGGGGGTTTCAAAGCGAATTGAACCACCCCACATGGTCGCCAGCCAGGAGAATATTTTGATACCGGTCGGTACCGCGATAACCATGGTTGCGGCAGTGAAATAGGCTTTGGTATCCACATCCATACCCACGGTATACATATGATGGGCCCAGACGATAAAGCCGACAACGCCAATGGCGACCATGGCATAGGCCATGCCCAGATAGCCAAAAATAGGCTTGCCAGAGAAGGTGGAAATAATATGGCTGACCAGACCGAAACCAGGCAGGATCAAGACATAAACTTCCGGATGACCAAAGAACCAGAACAGATGCTGATACAGTATGGGATCACCACCGCCAGCGGCATCAAAGAAATGGGTGCCGAAATTCCGGTCCGTGAGCAACATGGTGATCGCGCCCGCTAGAACCGGCAAGGACAGGAGCAACAGGAACACGGTGACCAGAATGGACCAGACAAACAAAGGCATTTTATGCAATGTCATGCCCGGGGCGCGCATATTGAAAATGGTACAGATAAAGTTGATGGCGCCCATGATGGATGATGCCCCCGCCAGATGGAGGGAGAAAATGGCCAGATCAACCGCCGGACCCGGATGACCGGATGTGGAAAGCGGGGCGTAAACTGTCCAGCCCGTACCCGCGCCGGGATAGGTTGAGCCTTCAACCATGGTGGACAGGACCAGCAGGAGAATAGCTGCCGGCAACAGCCAGAAACTGATGTTATTCATACGCGGGAAGGCCATGTCCGGTGCGCCGATCATGATGGGCACGAACCAGTTACCAAATCCGCCGATAAGCCCCGGCATAACCATGAAGAAAACCATGAGCAAACCATGCCCAGTGGTCAGGACGTTAAAGAAATGCTTGGCGGCATCCACATCACCATTGGTGAACATGGTCAGATAGTTAATGCCAGGCTCCATCAATTCGCCGCGCATAAGGCCGGAAAAGGCACCGCCGATAATACCCGCAAGAATGGCAAAGATCAGATACATGGTACCAATATCTTTGTGGTTGGTTGACAGCAACCAACGGCGCCAGCCTGTTGGAATGCTATGTGCGTGATCACTCATTTGTATAACCCTCTACTATTGCTGAGCCGGTAGCGCAGAGGCTACCCGGATCAGGTTATCTTTTTTAATTCCGGCATATTCCGCGCGGGCCTTTTCCACCCATGCGTCATATTTTTCCTGTGAAACGACTTCGACCATAATGGGCATAAAGCCATGGTCTTTACCGCAGAGTTCGGAACATTGACCGTAATATATGCCCTCACGTTCCACATTGAACCATGTTTCATTCAGCTTGCCGGGCACCGCGTCAATCTTTACCCCGAAGGCAGGCATGGCCCATGAATGAATAACGTCACTTGCCGTGACAATCAGACGCACAGTTTTATTGACGGGTACAACAATATGATTATCCGTTCCCAACAGGCGCGGCAGTCCGGCCTCTGCGGCCTCAAGGTCCGTGAGCATAGATGCATCAAAGCTGAAATCATCATGGTCGGGATATTCGTAGGTCCAGTACCATTGGTTGCCAATGGCCTTTACTGTCAAGTCTGATTCCGGAATAACATCCTGAAGATAGAGCAGTTTGAAAGACGGGATGGCAATGATCAGCAGAATGATAATCGGCACCGTTGTCCAGACAACCTCAAGCAACGTATTATGGGTTGTTTTAGATGGTGTCGGGTTTGCCTTGGCGTTAAATTTGATGAAGATATAAAACATCATCAACATAACAAACAGGCTGACCACGATACACATGATCAACAAACCGTTATGGAAGCTGACAATGTCACGCATGACTTCTGTCGCAGGCTCCATGAAGCCCAATTGATCGGGCTCAGCCTTGAAGACGCCATTGGCCAGAGCCGTTGGACCGCTGATGAAAAATGTGACTAGGCATGCAGTCACCGCACTTAGTATTTTATTGAGAGACATATCCGTCCTACCCCTTAAATCCACAAATGAATTAAGAAACAGCCGTAAAATCCGGACAATATTATTTTTGGTTCCACCCTGAATAATACGACAATTTCGAATCTTATAGCCACAAAATTGATCTAGCTCAAGGAACTATTGCCAAATTAATGCAAATGCCATGCGCCAAGTGATTTTATAGCAATTTGTTGTAATTATTTCTAAGTATTATTCTCATAAAAAGCAAAAAAACAACCTGTTCTTGCAAAAGCAATATCTCCTCGCTTATAGTTGGCGCGCGGACTGTAATTTGAAGGATATTTCACGGGTATGACGGACATGACAAATTCTGATTCACATTTTTTCTCAGAATCAGAGCTGGATAGCTTGCGCACACAGCGTATCGTCGATGAATCCCTTCATGGCATGGATGATGGCGAGCTTTATCTTCAATATGCCCAGTCGGAAAGTTTTTCTTTTGATGATGGCCGCCTGAAAAGTGCCGCCTATGATACGACCAAGGGGTTTGGTCTGCGCTCTGTGCAGGGTGAGGTCACAGGCTATGCCCATTCCTCAAGCCTGACCGAGGATGCGCTCCTGCGGGCCAAGGCAACGGTGCAATCCATCGCCTCGGGCAAATCGGCCACCTTGGCCATTCATCCGCGCGGCACCAATGAAAAACTCTATTCCGAAGAAAACCCTCTGCTTGGCATGGGGTTCAAGGACAAGATCAGATTGTTGGAGGATATTGATGCTTTTGCCCGGGCGCGGGATCCTAAAATATGTCAGGTCAGCTCCTCCATCACCGGGGAATGGCAAACTGTCGAGATCATCCGTCCCGGTGGCCATCGGGTGCGGGATGTGCGGCCATTGGTTCGCCTGAATGTGAGCGTGGTGGTTCGGGACGGGGACCGTATGGAAAGCGGTTATCAGGGGGCCGGGGGGCGATATGATTACAGCCAGCTCCTCACTGAAGAAAACTGGAAGGGTCAGGTGGATGAGGCCTTGCGTCAGGCCTTGGTTAATTTGGACAGTATTGCAGCTCCCGCCGGGGAAATGGATGTGGTGCTTGGCCCCGGCTGGCCGGGGGTTCTGCTTCATGAGGCCATTGGTCACGGGCTGGAGGGCGATTTCAACCGCAAGGGAACCTCGGCCTTTGCCGGGTTGATGGGGCAGCAGGTCGCGGCCAAAGGCGTGACCGTGGTCGATAACGGAGCCATGGAAAACCGGCGCGGCAGTCTGACCTTTGATGATGAGGGCACCCCCACGGGATGCACTACATTGATAGAGGATGGTATCCTCGTAAATTACATGCAGGACCGGATGAATGCCCGGCTTATGGGGGCGCGCGCCACCGGCAATGGCCGCCGTCAGAGTTATGCCCACCAACCCATGCCGCGCATGACCAATACTTATATGCTGGCGGGGGAACAAGACCCGCAGGAGATTCTCGAAGGGGTCAAGGACGGCCTGTATGCGGTTAATTTCGGCGGCGGGCAGGTGGATATTACCAACGGTAAATTTGTCTTCAGCTGTACCGAGGCCTATTTGATCAAGAATGGTAAGATCGGTGCGCCAGTTAAAGGGGCGACCCTGATTGGCAACGGCGCTGATGTACTGACCAAGGTGGCGGCCATTGGCAATGACCTTGAGTTGGACAGCGGGGTCGGTATTTGTGGAAAAGGCGGGCAGAGCGTGCCCGTGGGCGTGGGGCAACCCACATTGCGAGTCAATGGCCTGACCATTGGCGGCACGGAAGGATAAAGAATTATGGCAGAGTTTTTTGAGGCGCTGAATCAAAAGCATATTGATTTCATCATGGACCAGAAAATGTTTTTTGTGGCCACGGCACCGAAAAAAGGACGGATAAGCCTATCGCCAAAGGGTCTTGACTGTTTCCGCATCATTTCACCGACGGAAGTAGCCTATCTTGATTATATCGGCAGCGGTAACGAGACCGCGGCTCATCTTCTGGACGATGGCCGGATTACGGTATTATTCAACAGCTATACGCGTAATCCCCTGATTTTACGGCTGTATGGCCATGGGCAGGCCCATGCGCCGGGCAGTACGCGGTTTGAGGAACTTATGCCCCTGTTTGAGGAAAGCATCGGTATTCGCCAGATATTCACGGTTCAGATAGATAACCTGCAGACCTCCTGCGGTTACGGCGTACCGGTATATGAATTGGTGGAAGAGCGCAAAACCCTCGGCAAATGGGCCGATAACAAGGGTAAGGAAGCGCTGAAAGACTATTTCGAGGAAAAAAACCGTACCAGCATCGATGGGCTTCCGACCACATAATCTTTATTAAGGGAACCGCCCCCGCGCCATGGGCGGTCGCGCTTACTTCGGTCTTGACTGACTTTGGTCCGTATTATTTTTTTGGTGATGACGGTCCTTGTCGCTGCATCCTGTCTGTTAATTTCAGCATGGTTTCCAGTGTGATGGAATCCAGTGTGGCCAGAGCTATGTCGTCGATCTCGCCCAGAACCACGGCCAAAGACGCCCCGAATTCGGTCTTGTCGCCTGGCTCATACCCCTGGGCATCGTGAAGGGTGATCGGCTCGAAAATTTCCACAACATCTTTCAGAGTTGTCCGCCGGGCGTTGCCGCAAAAACGGTATCCACCGCCCGCGCCGCGTACGGCTTCGACCATTCTGGCCCGGCCAAGGTCACGCAATACCTTGGCCAGATGATTGAGGGACACATCAAATTTTGCCGCGATCTCGGACGCGGATAATTGTTCGTCGGGCCGGGCGGCCAGTTCCAGAACAGAATAGAGGGCCAAGCGGCTTGAACGTTGCAGCTTCATGAGGGTGCCTCCTCATCGGACAGGTCCATTTCCAGGGGAATACTGCGCCCGGCCATCATGCCTTGACTGCGGAAAAAGGCCATGACGGTGATATTATCCCGGTCGGTCATGGTATGAACCTTATCGACGCCTGCTTTCCTGAAACAGTTGCAGATGGTGTTGAACATGTCGGTCGCGACCCCGCCAAGGCGGGTGTCCGGGTCCACGGTCAGGGAAAAGACCCAACCGCCGGGCGGTGAACCAAATTCCCATGCCCGGATTTCACCGACGATGAAACCCGCGATCTGACCGTCTTTTTCCGCCACCAGAAAATAGCGCCCATCTTGCGCCCCGCCAAAACGACGAAATGATTCCTGCCAGTAATCCGGCTTGTCCAGACCGCTGATCTGCTTGTCCAGATCAATTATCCGGGGCAGATCTCCGGCCACTGCACTGCGGACCAGAATGCCACTTTCCGAATTTAATTCGCTTATTTTTGTCATTTTTATTTTTCTGTTCCCTGAATATTTTTTTATTTTTTGTCTGAATTACGCATTACAATACCAATTCATTGTGCTAGCTTCAAGACATTGTTATGAATGAGAGAGATACAGTGGTGATGACAGCTCCCGATTGGTTTCTATCTATGGACGATGCGAAATGTGTCCCCATGGATGTGCGGCCCCTTTTGGCAGAGGGCATTGACCCGCTGGATCAGATATTGGCCAAGGTCGCCGAATTGCCCCCGGAGGATATTCTGGTGATTGAGGCCCCCTTTGATCCGCTGCCTCTGCGCCGCCGTCTGGCGACCATGGGCTATGACAATTACGGGGTCCCTTTGTCAGAAGGGCATTGGAAGGTCTATTTTAAACAGAATGACATATGCCCCCTGCCGGAGTTTCCCGATCTGCCGCCTTTTCCGACAACTTGGCGGGATGGGATGCTGGAGATGGATTTACGCCAATTGGAGCCGCCCAATCCCATGATTGCCATTTTGAAAGTCATCGAAAATGGACAGGGCGGCGATGTTTTTATGGCGCGTCTGATGCGGGACCCTATCTATCTGTATCCTGAGCTTGGCGAACGCCATTGGCGGGCAGAGCTCGTGGAGGATACGGCACAGGGTTTGCTGGTGCGTATATATAAGGATCGTGACATATGATGAGTACAAATTTCCTGTCCGGGGCCAACAGCCGACTTTTACCGCCGTCAATTCCGTTCCGGTTTTTCATGGCGGCGATGATATTCTATCTGCTGTTCTGGGCGGCCCTTTTATATAATGCGGACGATATTACCAGCTATATGATGGGCAGTGGCCCCATGTTGGGGACTATTCATATGGCGACCTTGGGCGTTTTGACCATGACCGTCATCGGGGCCTCCTTGCAGCTGTTATCGGTGGCCACCCGGCGGGCCTTCAAGGCCTTCTGGATATGCAGGCTCCTGTCGTGGATATATATTCCGGGGTTTATGTTGCTGGCGTATGGCATGTTTAGCGGCTGGTATATGGGGATGTTGGCGGGGGCCTGTATCACGGGGACAGGGCTTTTGATTTTCTTTGGCCTGATCATTCATAATATTCGCGGGGTACAGGGGATGGCGGCCATCATGCAGCATTGCTGGGCAGCGATGCTGTCATTGCTGGCGCTGGTGGCCTTGGGGATTATGTTGATTTTTGATATGGAACACGGGTTTATGGGGGATCACCTGGCGGTGGTGATCAGTCATTTTATTCTGGCGGTTTTTGGCTTTATGAGCCTGTTGGCTATGGGGTTTTCCTATATTCTGGTGCCTATGTTCGCGCTGGCTCCGGCCCCGCCAGAGAAGATTGGCCGCCTGTCCATTGCCTGTAATGTGCTGGCCATTATTATTATGCTGGTGGGGGTTAATATGTATCTGCCGTGGGTGACCTTGGCCGGGGCGGTGCTGGCCATGGGCGGGGTGGGGCTGTATCTCCTTGGTATGACGGGGGTGTACCGGGCGCGGATGCGAAAGCGGCTGGGGGTGCCTTTTTTGCTGATCCGGATCGGGTGGTTCATGCTTTTCCTGACCGTTCTGTGGGGCGGGGCGGGGCTTTTGAATCTGTGGCCGGATACCGGGCATAGCCTGTTTGCGGTACTGGCCATCATTGGCTGGCTGTTGACATTCCTCACCGGTATTCTGCAACGGATTATTCCATTTCTGAGCAGTATGCATACGTCGGGCAGTGGCGGTATTCCCATGCTGGCCTCCTCCATGGCGGATGAGCGCTATCTGTTGGTGAATGCGACTGGACATTTGGGCGGCTTGTTTCTGGTGGCTTTGGGGGTGGCGTTGGATAAGACTGTGATCATTCAGGGCGGGGCCGCATTGGGCCTGATCGGGGCCGGAGCGTTACTGCTGTATATGGTCACCGTGGTCCGCCATATGATCGCAAACCAACCAGAAGAATCTATAGGGTAACAGGCATAATAAATGCATATAGCGGTTGATTTATGAATTAATAAGTATTACAGTACCAAAATACGATATTAAGAGATAAGAGAGTCCCATGTTTTCTTTTGACCATCAGATTACCCGCACGCTCCATGATGAGCATCTGGCAACAATCAGCGTTCTGGAACGGTTGGAGGGCGTGTTTCGCAAATATGGCCCCAAGAAAACCCCGGCCCCGGATAATGACGATATTACGGCCCTGCTGGGCGATATTATCAACCTCGTGGAATGTGATGTCAAAAATCACTTTACTTTTGAAGAGGGAAAACTTTTCCCCCTGCTGAGTGCTATGGGGGATATGCCCATCAGCCAGATTTTAACCGGGGAGCATAATGTGATTTTGCCTCTTGGAAACCTCCTGTCGGAAATGGCCAAGACGGCGCGTGCGGACGGTTTCAGTGATGCGGCATGGACCGCCTTCCGCCAAAGCGGGGTGGAGCTGATTGAACGGATGATTTCCCATATTCAGAAAGAGGAAATGGCCCTGCTGCCCATGCTCGAGGATATTGTCGAGGAAGATGAGGACGCGGAACTGATGATGGCCTATTCGGAAATGCGTTAAAGAGAGAAAGTTACGGAGAAGAAACATGACGGAATTTGAAGGTACGATGCGCCCCCTGACAGCAGGTGACTTGTCGCAGGTTATAGACATTGATGAAAATAACACAGGCCGGTCCCGCAAGGGCTTTTTTGAAAAGCGGGTTGCGGCGGCTTTGAAAGAACCAAAACGGTATGTCTTTATCGCCTATGAAAATGATGGCGCGGTCCAGGGCTATCTTCTGGCCCGTTTGCAAAAGGGCGAGTTTGGCGGTGAAAATACGGTTGCGGTGGTGGATGACATCGGGGTCAGCAGTGCCGCGCAAGGCAAAGGCATTGGCCGGCATTTGATGGCTGAACTCAAAAGTATTATCCAGAAAAAGGACATTCATGAAATTCGCAGTCAGGCCGACTGGAATGATCAGAATATCCTCCATTTCTTTGCCGCCAGCGGTTTCAAATTGGCCCCGCGTTATATTTACGAGCGGGATGCGGCCTATATGGACCGGGAAGTTATTGAGGAAGATGAGGAGCCATTTGAGGTGGATTTCAGTGACCCGTCCGGCGATGACAGCATGGCCCTATCCCGGGATAAAGTCCCCTGCCGTAGCCTGAAAGAGAATGATCTGGCCGCCTTGATCAAGATTGACGGTAAAATTATGGGGTATGACCGCACGTCTTATTATGAGCGTAAGATGAAAGAAATCATGCAGGAATCCGGTATCCGGGTGTCTCTGGTGGCGGAGCTTGACGACCATGTGGTGGGTTTTGTCATGGCCCGGGTGGATTTCGGTGAATTTGGTCAGACGGAGCCATCTGCGATCATTGATACATTGGGTGTTGACCCGGCCTATGCTCATAAGCATGTGGGCAGTGCCTTGTTGTCACAGTTGATGGCCAATCTTACGGTTCTCAGAACGGATCGGGTGCGCACAGAGGTCGGCGCAAAACAGTTGGCCCTACAGGGATTTTTGCAGAATAACGGCTTCGGCACAGCCCAGAGCCTGTCTCTGACAATGGCCGTTTAAGGGGTCTTAATCGACCTTTTGCATGGCTTGTAGATACTCGATAAAACCATCTTTTTGATTGGCGGTGGCAAGGCCGCCAATTGGTCGGTAGCCTTTTTTGATATAGTCATTGACCTTTTCCTGAAGGTTTTTAACTTCAAAATCGTCCAATATCACATAATCCATAATGATTCTCCTTATTGAGCTCCTGTGCTGAGGATAAGGGCTAAATCTTTGCGTTTGGTTAAGAAAAAGCCCCGCAGGAACATTCTTATGCACTTGCGGGGCCGATAAAAAAATATGTATATTAATTCAGGGCGTCATATTTGGCCTGAAGTTCGTCTTCACTTTCCACAAAATCCGGGTTCAAAATGATTGATTCTTCCGGGCAGACCAGCTTGCATTGCGGCTCATCATCCGCGCCGACACATTCGGTACATTTGAACGGGTCGATTTTATAGATAGGTTCCCCCTCGGTGATCGCTTCGTTGGGGCAAACCGGCTCACAGGCATCACAGGCCGTGCAGCTGTCGATAATCATTAAAGCCATGATATTTTTCCTTTCTGTGTTACGTCAGCTTATATTAATCTTGATCAGGAGGCTTTCGCCATATTTTCAAGCTCCATCAGTTTCTCATGGCGGAAAGCTCCCCATATGGCGGCGCCGATGGCTCCAGCATAAATGGAGTCTTCGTGAGAGACAACCGGCATATCCAGCTTGTTTTTTGCCATGGCTTCATTAAGGGCCAGTACCAGCCCGCTGTCCAGCGCAAGGCCGCCGGTGCACATGACCACGCCTTCGGTTACTTTCAGGGACTTCAGCAGTTTCACCAGCCGGGCGGCCATGGAAATATGGATGCCTTTCAGGATATTAGCGGCAGAGATACTGCGCGATACCATGTTAATCACATCGGTTTCTGCCAGCACCGCACAGATACCGGACACGACTTCCGGATCATCGGCCTGCTGGCTAAGTCCGCCAATTTCATCCTGTCCAATACCCAGATAACGGGCGATATTTTCCAGAAACTGTCCGGAACCTGACGCGCATTGGCTGGTCATTTTATATTTTAGTACTTTGCCCTTTTCATCCATGCTGATGGCCTTGCCATTCAGTGCGCCGATGTCCATCAATGACCGGGCATCGGGATTCAGGTAAAGGGCGCCGCGTGCGTGCGTGGTCATGGAATAGAAATGACCGGTGGAATAGGGGATGCTTTCCGCATCACCTGTGGTAGCCATATAATCCACATCATCGCGGGTATAGCCATGCTTTTCCAGCAGATAGTCATAAGCGGCCTCTGCCAGCTTGAAGGGCTCCCGGTTTCTGATCCGGTCCGTTTGTTTGTCGATCCAGTTAATTTGATCGCCGTTGATTTCGAACAGAGCTGTTTTTACCGCTCCCGTCCCTACGTCAATGCCTACTGTTAATGCCATTTTAAGCCTCCATTACTGCGCGGCGGGCGAATTCAGAGCCACCCAGCGCACCGGTGTAAATTGAATCAGGGTCAATATTGATGGTTACGTCGCCGTAGTTTTCCTTGACCAGCTCGCGCAGGGCTTTCACCGCTGCCTCATTCTTGGCCACGCCGCCGGTAAAAGTGAATTGGTCGGAAATACCGCCGGAACGGGCAATGATAGACATGGCCCGCAGGATGATTGACCGGTGAAGCCCGGCCAGAATATCCTCACGTTTTTCACCAAGGGCCAACCGGTCACGCAATTCCGCTCCGGCAAACACGGTACAGGTTGAATTGATCTTGACCGCCTTGGTGGATTTCATGGCGATGGGGCCAAGCTCATGCAGGCCCATGTTCATTTCATCGGCGATATAGCCAAGATAGCGCCCGCAACCTGCCGCGCAGCGATCATTCATCTGAAAATTATCCACAACGCCGTTG
Source organism: Sphingomonadales bacterium (assembly GCA_011051815.1). Taxonomy (GTDB): domain Bacteria; phylum Pseudomonadota; class Alphaproteobacteria; order Sphingomonadales; family Emcibacteraceae; genus Paremcibacter. The sequence goes on from DRKK01000004.1 coordinate 10,778, forward strand.
GCATCCACCTGAATGGATTTGGTGTCTTGCCCGCCAATATCCAGCACCGTACGGGTGTCTGCATACATCATATGGGCGCCCAGACCGTGACAGAGAATTTCGGACCGGATATGCTCTTTGGGGAAGGGCAGGCGCACCCGGCCATAACCGGTGCCGACGGTAAAGGTTTCTTCCAGATTAACCCCCAGAGTTTCCGTAACGGGTCCCTGCACATCCTCAAAACGGATGCCGAGTTCCGGAGATTCGTCAATTAAATGACGCAAGCCACTGAGGAATTTCCCCTCAAGATTTCCGGCAGGGGGCCTGTTCTCAACTTCAATAATGGATTTGTCATAAACATTAAGGGCGAAATCATAGCTCAGGCCCGCTTCTTTGGATATTTCCTCGGACAGGGTCAGGAACCGCCCGCCGGCAATATCGCGGAAGAAGTCGGACTTGCGCTTGGCTCCCTTGGCATAAAGCGCCAGGGATTCTTCCCGCAGGTTATCGAACACACTGCTTAAGACTTCTGTAAGAACACCGCGAACGTCATTAAAACGCTCGCCCTCGGCACTGCGCAGACAGGTATCTTGCAGGTCATCAAGCTGTTCAACAAATTGTTCCCGGCGGAAATTCCGCTCCAGATCATTGAGGAATACATCCTGATTGTCTTTCAGCTTGTCATTGCTGTCCAATTTGCCGCGGAGCAAGGTAAAGCGGGCGTCAATCATGGCCTCCTGCTTTGCCACCCGGCTGGCGGTGTCATAGTTGGAGCGGGAATTGGTAATCCCGCGCCCGATGATTTCTTTATCCTCTGTCATGATAACCGCTTTGGTGGTTGTCGATCCGAGGTCAATTCCAATAAAACATTTCATCTGTTTATCCTTTTCCTTATACGCCCGCACGACGTTTTTGATCAATCATCTGGAAATAGCTTTCCAGACGGTTCTTGACGTTCGCGGCGGAGAAATAGCGCGGATCAACAAGATCGGTTTCAACGAAGGCGGCGGGTTTGCCGGTCCGTTTTTCAACTTCGCGCATCATCATCAATTCCCCGGCGGCAAAACTGTTGCAGCTTTTGATGGAATTGATCAGCAAACCGTCAGCCTCATAATCATTGATATAGCTTTCCAGCATCCGGGTCCGTTCCGGCAGATTACGGTTGGTATAGCAATGCATGCAATATTCGGCGAGGCTTTCCAATGGCCGTGACGGGTCATGGCGGAAACCGAAATCATAGGTGCCGCCCACCTTGGTATAGGTGCTGGCCACCACAACCGCGCCTTCGTCATAAAACATTTTCCAGAAATCGCGCATGCTGGTGTAATTGGGCGGACCTTCGGTGACGATACGGTATTTCTCGTTCTTCATTTCCCCTTCGGGTGTGATTGGCCCTTGCCCTTTTCGAATACGTTCTTCGATTTCAGAGCGCAGGGTTTTGTAGTAATCTACCGCAAGGTCTGTCCCCCGAAAGGCGGTGAAGATAGGGCCGATGTAATAGATGCCACCGAAATAGGCATCAATGGGGGAGGGCTTGTTCTTGGCAGATTCCAGAACCCAGACAAAGTCATCTTCGGCCTTGGCGGAATGTGCCAGATTTTCCCGCAGACGGTCAATGTCAAATTTGACACCGCTGACTTTCTCGTATTTCGGGATCACTTCCTCTTTCAACTGTTTGACCACATATTGAACCATGCTGTCGGTGATTACGCCGTCACCAG
>DRKK01000005.1 GCA_011051815.1 Sphingomonadales bacterium
TAATAGGTCTAATTTGCGGAAAGGCGCAAGAAGTTCTTTAAAAAATATGATTTTTCATAAATCCAGAACGGGCTGGGACTGGTGGTGAATGATTTTTTTCATCACGGTCGGCAGAGCCAGATATTCGATACGGCTGAAGGGAAACCAGTCGCCTTCCTGTAACTCAATCATCTCCAGAAGTTCCAGCCGGATGATCTTTAGCTCAAGGTGGAAATGGGTGAAACTATGACGTACTAGCCCCGGCGTTTCTGTCCAGTTGGCGATGATCGGTATTTGCGGCATAGGGACCGCGTCCCAGTCCGGTGATTCCAGCCAGTCCGATGACGGCACCTCCATCATACCACCCAGCAGCCCATGTTCCGGGCGGCGGCAGAGCCAGAGATGGCCGTCGTATTCCGCCCAGAAGGCATAGCCTCGCCGGGTGGGTTTGGCCGTTTTTGACTTTCGGCGCGGCAATTGGTCTGCTGTGCCAAGGGCATGGGCCTGACAGTTTTCCTCCCACGGACAACGATCAGTACATTTCAAAATTTTTGGCCCGCATATATCAGACCCCAAATCCATCACCGCCTGGGCATAATCTCCGGCCCGGTGCGCGGGCGTCATCTGTTCGGCAAATTCTTTCAGGGTCACTTTGGCGTCGGGCAGGGGGGTGGTTACATTGAACATACGGGCCATGACCCGTTCAATATTGCCGTCCATAACCGTGGCTTTTTGGCCAAAGGCAATGGCCGCAATAGCCGCCGCCGTATAGGGGCCAACACCGGGCAGGCTTAACAGGTCTTTTTCCGTATCCGGAAACTGGCCCCCTAATTCCGTCACGATATAGTGGGCGCATTTATGCAGGTTGCGGGCGCGGGCGTAATAGCCAAGCCCCGCCCATGCGGTCAGAATTTGATCCAGCTCAGCCCCGGCCAAATCTTCTATGGTTGGCCATTCTTTCAGGAATTTCTCAAAATAAGGGATGACCGTTGGCACCGTGGTCTGTTGCAGCATGATCTCGCTGAGCCAGATACGGTAGGGGTCCGGCGTTACAGAACTGCCCGGTGGGATGCGCCAAGGCAGATCCCGGGCATGGTCATCATACCAGTCCAGCAGGGCATCGGCCAACAGGGCGGGGTCTTGATTGGCTAAAATAATAATGGTCCTGACGCTGTTTATTAACAAAAAAACGGGACTATACCTGACTTGTATCTGAAATCCAAGACCGGGATTTTGACGGGGCTGGTCACAATTTTGTCATACTACTGTATATCCTATTCAAAATGGATATATTAGGGTCATGACGCGCAAACAGACACATAAAATGGTGCCCATTGCCGAGGCTGCCAGCAGGGTCAGCAATAGGGCCTTTCGCCGTTATGGCTTTTCCCAGCGGGAGATTATTTCGCGTTGGCCGGATATTGTCGGTCCGGCCTTGGCGGATTGTAGTCTGCCGGAACGGCTGACTTTTCCCCGTGATGAGAAACGCGGCGGTAGCCTCTATATTCGCTTGCAAGGCAGCATGGCGCCAGAAGTACAGCATTTCGAATCTGTGATCATCGAACGGATTAATGGATACTACGGTTATCAGGCAGTGGACAGGTTGGTTTATCGTCACGGTCCGGTGCCAATTCATCGTCGAAAAACACAACGCGCCATGCCGAAATTAACTGATTCTCAGCAAAAAGAGCTGGAACAGCAGTTGGAAGGGGTCACCAACCCCGAATTATACAAGGCATTATATAATTTGGGCCGTGAGGTGCTTTTCGTTAAAAAACCAGAGAAAACAAAGACCCGACACAGATTTACCCGCCGTGGAATGGGGAGCCAAGGTATGGAATAGAGATTCTTTACTTGATTTCCTCCTTCGTTAATTTTTATACTTTCATACAACATATTGTGGATTAAAGATGACCAAGCAACTATATAAACGAATATCACTATTTTTTGCCCTGTCAGTAATGGCCGTATTTGCCGTGATAACAGGGGCCAGTGCCGCCGATCAGAAAAGTGGTTTTCTGAATTATGACATGGTTCTGGGGGATAAGGATGCCCCCATTGAAATCATTGAATATGCCTCAACCACCTGTCCTCATTGTGCTACTTTTCATAAAGATACGCTGCCGCAGCTTAAGAAAAAATATATTGATACCGGCAAGGCAAAACTTGTTTTCCGCAACTATGTTTTTTCACAGCCCTTTGACGTTTTCGCGGCGTCTCTGAACCGTTGTGTTTCTGAAAAGAAATTTTTCCCCCTGCTCGGCCTTTATTTCAAGCGTCAGCCAGCATGGGTGAAATACAAGGAGTTCGGCGAATTGAAGCGCTACGGCAAATATGCGGCGCTGGGCTTTGCTAAGGGCGAGGCAATCAAGATTGCCAAAATTGCCGGCATGAAGGAAGCAGAGGCTTATCAATGTCTGGCCCGGCCAGAGGTGTTGAAATATCTGATGGATGTAAACAAGCATGCGGTGGATACCTATGAGGTCAACAGCACGCCGACAATAATTGTAAACGGTAAAAAATTGGATGATAACCGGTTTGAGGCCATTGAAAAAGCCATTCTGGCGGAGAGTAAATAATGAAAAAAGGATTTGTTCTGGTGATTGCCGCTCTCCTGATCGGGGGGGGTGGTTTTGCGGTCAGCATGATGGCTCAACCGTCGGAACAGGTTACGGCCAATGCCGCCGTTGAGACAGCCGCGCCATCCGTTGAAAAAGCGGATGCCGGTTTTCTCAATTATGACATCATTATCGGCGATAAGAATGCGCCCATAGAGATCATCGAATATGCCGCCATATCCTGTCCTCATTGCGCACATTTTCATGAAGATATCTATCCGCTGTTAAAGAAGAAATATCTTGATACCGGCAAGGCAAAGCTGGTCTACCGCAATTTTATTTTTGACAATCCTTTTGATGTTTTTGCCGCCAGTCAGACCCGATGTGTGTCCGAGGCGAAATTCTTGCCGACACTTGAGGCCTATTTCAACAGCCAGCAGGTCTGGAATAACATCCCGGAACTTCGGCGCTTGCTGAAGGAAGAGGGACGGGATGCGGCACTTAGGTTTGCGCAGGCAGAGGTGGCGAAAATTGGTGTGCTGGCCGGTATCAGCGGTGATCGGGCACAGGCATGCTATGATAATGATGCGGTGATCGGCTATCTGATCAAGGTGCGCGAAGATGCGGTGGCTAAATATAAGGTCAACAGCACGCCGACCATCATTGTCAACGGCAAAAAACTAGAAGGCAATGATATGGCCGCCATAGAAAGTGCTATTGCGGCGGCAGAATAATATAAGGGAAAGAGGAAAAATTGGATTTTACGCGGCTTCGGTTATCTGGTTTCAAGTCCTTTGTGGACCCGACCGAATTGATTATCGAAAATGGCCTGACCGGGGTGGTCGGGCCAAACGGTTGCGGCAAATCCAATCTTCTTGAAGCCCTGCGCTGGGTTATGGGGGAAAATTCTGCAAAGAGTATGCGCGGATCTGGCATGGATGATGTGATCTTTGCCGGAACCTCATCGCGCCCCTCTCGCAATCTGGCCGAGGTAACCCTCAGTATTCAGAATAATGATCATAGTGCCCCGGCCATTTTCAATGATGAGACACAGCTTGAAATTTCCCGGCGTATTGAACGGGAATGTGGTTCGGCCTATCACCTGAATGCCAAGGATGTGCGGGCAAAGGACATTCAATTGCTGTTTGCGGATGCGGCCACGGGGGCCCATTCCCCGTCCATGGTCAGTCAGGGACGCATTGGTAGTCTGGTTAATGCCAAGCCCCGGGAAAGGCGTATGGTTCTGGAGGAAGCAGCCGGGATCAGCGGCCTTCATTCCCGGCGTAAAGAGGCCGAAAGCAAATTGCGTTCCGCCGAACATAATCTTGAACGTCTGGCGGATATAGAAATACAGCTGCATGATCAGATCAAAGGCCTGCAAAAACAGGCCCGCCAAGCCACGCGCTATAAAAAAATCAGCGGCGAAATTCGCACCCTTCAGGCCCTGATCAACTATATGGACTGGCTGTCTATTCAGGAACAGAAACAACAGTCGGGCAGCGCCTTGCATCAGGTCTCTCTGCAGGTTGCCGCCATTACCACGGATTTGGGCCGGCTGAATAAGGAACAGGCTATTGAGGCGGCAAAACTGCCTAATCTGCGCCAGCATGAGGCCGAGCTTGCGGCAAAACTGCATCGGATCACGGTGAGCAGGGACGGCCTGGACGGTGAGGAACTGCGGCTTCAGGAAACCCAGGAAAAACTGCGGGATCTGCTGGAACAGATTGATCAGGATGAGGCGCGGGAAAAAGATGTCGTGGCCGATACGGCGGGGATTCTGGAACGGTTGCTAGAGGAAAAGAAAGACCTGCGCGTTCAGACGGAAAATCAAACCGGCAATGTGGACGAGCTGTCCGGTATATTGCA
>DRKK01000006.1 GCA_011051815.1 Sphingomonadales bacterium
CGGGGAATAGGACGGCAAATCCAACACATCACAGTAAGGAAAGGCACCATATCTTGTCTCACAGCCACCCACATAATGGATGCCATCAACCAACAGGCCATAAACGGTCATATCATCGGGATTAACCTCTGCCACTGAGCCAAAATTATCGGGATTAACCCCCGGATAATCCTGTGCCAGACTATGAATCGGTTTGACGGGCAGACGGGCGGCTTTCTCTTGACCATAAGCCTCAATCACCCCTGCGCTGCCCGTAACGGACGCGGGGCTATATGTGGCCGTGCCGTAGCCCCACAGATCAAACTTGAAATAGAGACAGGTCTCGCTGCTGATTTGAACCGCAACCTGTGAGGTAATGCCTTTTTCATCATATAAAAAAGTTATCACACCGTTATGGGTACAATTGGCGTTTTTCTCCTGTAGGGCAAACGGAATGGCGGCCCGGCTGAACCCCGTTTCCCCGGCTTCCCGCCAGATTTTTCCCGGCTCCAGAATAATATCCCACTGGGGATTCTCACTCAGGATCAGCCCCCGCCGCAAGGGAATAAGGTCCGAACCGGAAGAGACAAAATCTACGGCGAAAGATGGCATACGCGCAACCTTGCCCCCACGACCATAACCATAGTCATCCTTCAAGGCCTCAAAGCCTTCTATACGCCCCCCGTCAAAGGTTATTTTTCCCTCAAAAGGCGATGCCTTTACTGCATGTACAGGGGCGAAAGCCCACATCTCAACCGGACGGTCATAGGATGATCCATTGCGCAGAGATTCCACCGGGAACGCATGGGGATTGTCTGCCCCTACCCTGATTTTTCGGCCCGTAACCCGCACATTGTCCAGCCAGCAGATGTCATTGTCTTTATTGCCGGTAATCCGCACCCGTATATAGACTTTGGCCTTGTCATTCAGATCTTCCGAGGACACTGATCCCATATGGAGGGAGATAGCATCATCCTGCCCGTCGCCCACTTTATTGATCTCATGCCAGCTCTGTCCCTTGTCCCCGGACACCTCGGCAATACAATATTCCCCTTCTTCCAGGGATTTTGCCGCAAAGGACAGGGCAACCGCCACCTTATCATAGCCCTTTGTGGAAAAAGCGGTCACCACCATGACATGGTGCGACAGATAGAGCGATATATTCTTTTTATATTTGGTCAGCCGGACGTCCCCCTTGCCCATGGCCTGCCAGCCATCGGATTTGCCGTCCTGAAAGTCATCCATCAGAATAATATCCGCCATAACCGGGCGGGACAAAATCAGAAGAAATAGGGTAACTGCACTTAAAAAATATCTCATGAATGCCTCATCTGCCGGGCTTTTTCAATGGTCCCAAGCTCTTTAAATAATCAGTTTTATTGCCCCCGTCCTGATATATGGGATAATTCATATCGCTGTCCCGAAAGCTTTTCAATGTCTGACCTGTACCGTGCCAGCCACGCTCACGCACCTGCCGCACATGGTCCATATCCACGTCAATAAGAATAACCTCCCGTCCGCAGCCTGCCTCATGGATAACCTCTCCCCCCGGACCGCAAACAATGGACCGGCCCACACCGTAATCCCCGGCCACATTTATATCCATAAGGTAACATTGATTCATCGCCGCATTGGCGCGGGCAATGGCCAATTCTGCATCCCGGTCAATGGTATTGGTCATAGTGGGATGCAGGATAAATTCCGCCCCCTCACTCACCAGACTACGGGTCGTCTCCGGAAACCACATATCATAGCATATAAGCACCCCGAAACGGCCCACATCCGGTACATCAAAGGTGACAAATTCAGTACCCGGCGTGATCCCCTCTTCATAGGGGCAGAAGGGAAACATTTTCCGGTAGCGGGTAACCACTTCACCCACCGGATTAATGACCGGCGCCATGTTATATATCTTGTCCCCGTCCTGCTCAAAAAGCGATCCGGGGATGAACCATATCTCATTTTCCCGGGCAATATCACAGAGAGCCTGCTCCACATCCCCGTCCAACGTCACGGCACGCTTGGGGCTTGGCCCAAACAGACTCAATTCACCCAGCATTACCATCTGAACCGCCGGCATACGCCGCTTCAGACCGCTGACCTCCCGCTGGATCACATCAAGATTATCGTCCCCACTCAGGACCAATTGTAAACCGGCCACCGTGAAATATGTCATTACACTATCCCTTTTTTATTGTTGTTTTTGCGGTCCAGCATCAGGACCGGCCCCAAAGCTGCCAACAGGCAAATCACCATGGCAATAATGGCCAGATTAATAATCAAGCCGTAATTCCCTTCCCCCACGACCCATGCGGCCACCAGTGGCCCGGACGCCAGACCCATTTTTGAGAAAAACCCCGCCAGAGCCGTAAGCTGTCCCTGGGTATCAAATTCGGAACATAACCCCAAAAGATAGGGAATGATAAAGGCCCAGGTAATCCCGGTCACCACATTGGCCCAAAAGAATACGCTCGCACTTTCTGAATAGTGAAAAGCCGCCATGCCTAATATTGTTACCACAAGCCCCCCCGTTACCGGCCACAGGCGGCCATATTTAACGCCAATCACATAAACAAGAGCCGCGCCGAACATGGCAATCCAGTTGGCAATGCCCAATGTGGTGCTGATGGAATCCGTGGTCAGCCCCTCCCCCTTGCCAAGCTCTATTATATAGGCGGCAAGGCCCATATTACCCGACTGAAAGAAAAAGACCGAAAATAGCGCCGCTACAAGAGGCACCAGCAATATTTTGGCTTTACCGGAGCTATTCTCTTGAACAGCGGCTTTTTCCTTTGGCGGATAGGCAGGCAGAAAGGGCAGTGACATCAAGGTCACAAGGCTGAACCCGACAAGGGTCATGAATATAATGGGCATGCCATATAAAGGCACCAGCTTGGGCAGAAACATCAGGCCAATCCCGCCAAGCCCATATTGGACAAATAACAGCATGGCAAAGGTCCGGTCCGGCACCGCCGTCCGTGAAATCACCGAAAAACCTATCCCGATCAGGATTCCGCCCGTCAGACCATGCAGGAAACGAACAATCATCAAACTGTCGCCGCTGGTCATAAATATGGACAATATATCCCATCCCATGAGCATAACAAGCAATATGGCCGAAACCTGACGCCACGAAATACGCTTAATGGCAAAAATTACCAAAAAAGCCCCGATTGAGGCACCGTAACCATTGGCGGCGGCAATATATCCGGCAGTTGCCTTACTGAGCGAGAGAGCTTCGATCAATCCCGTCACCATGGCCGAGGTAATCAAAATAAAATACAGCCCCGCCGTGGTCAGCAGCGACAGGAGAATATTCGCCATCAAACCATTAGGGGCCACATGTTTTACCTTGCTCATCATGGTCATACCGAAGCTTTCTTTATTTTTATGCCCACCGCCTCAAGGGCCTCTTTCAGGGGCTGTAATTCGTTGGCATAGGCGCGCCATTTTTCCACGGAATCCCGATTTATGGGTCGGCGCACCTGTGCGGCACTGGCCGTTGCAGTGGGGCTTTTGTTCAGATGAAAGTCAAGGCACTCTGCCTGCCAGTCAAGGCCACAATGGGCGACAATATTACGGCTGACCTGTTCCGGGTTTTGCACCAGATCTTCATAGTCAATATTATAGACCCGGCCCGGCAACATCGCCTGCCAATGACTCATCAGGCCTTCATAGGCCTCATAATAGCGCGCCAGATTGTCAAGGCTGTAGGAGAAAGGATAACCCATACGAAACAATGTCTTATACATGGCATAACAGCTATCCATGGGATTACGGCGCATATGCAGTATTTTGGCATTGGGCAAAGCCTTGGCGATCAGGCCGATATAGAGGAAATTCGCCGGGGTCTTGTCAATCAGATAAGCGGAACTGCCATTGCGAGCATGGATGCTGCGTGAATATTTCGCGCCCAATTGGTCGAAATCCATATGGGTTGACTTGGCGATTAAATCCAGCTTGCCCGTTGACGGACCAATTTCACCCATCAGAGACAGGGCAAAATCATTGATTTCGCCCAAACTATCCACCGCGCTGTGGGAAGACAATATCCTATCCACCAACGTCGTACCGCTTCGGGGCAACCCCATGATAAAAATCGGGCCCGGTTCGTCATCCACGGTAACGCCGTCCCCAAAGAATTTGCCCGACATACTATCCTTAATAGCGGTCATGGCGGCTACATCCTCGGCCACATCATAGCGCAGCATACTATTGCGCCGGTCCGCACCTTTGGTCAG
>DRKK01000007.1 GCA_011051815.1 Sphingomonadales bacterium
ACCAATATCCCCGCGTTCCCCACCAGAAGCCGCCCTGGTTCAATGATAATTTTGCAGCCCAAATGACCGATGATCTGCTTTGCCATCTGACCATATTCCGTGGGCAGGGGGGGCTTTGAGCTTTCCCTATCGTATGGAATCCCCAAGCCGCCGCCAAGGTCAATCACCGAAATATCATGACCGTCGGCCCGCAGGTCTTCTACCAGTGTGACGATGCGCTGAAAGGCCTCGGCAAAGGGGGCAAGGTCGGTCAGTTGGGAGCCAATATGAAGGTCAACGCCCTGCACCCGGATGCCGGGCAGTTTTGCCGCGGTTCCATATATGTCGCGGGCGCGGCTGAGGGGGATACCAAATTTATTTTCTGATTTACCGGTGGAAATCTTGGCGTGGGTTTTGGCGTCCACATCGGGATTGATGCGAAAGGCAATAGCCGCCGTCTTGCCCATATGGCTGGCCACCGCGCTGAGTTGATGCAGCTCCGGCTCGGATTCCACATTGAACTGAAAAATGCCTTGCTCAAGGGCGAAATGCATTTCCTGCTTTGTTTTGGCAACCCCGGAATAGACGATCTTTTCCGGCGGTATCCCGGCGTTCAGGGCCCGGCGCAATTCGCCCTCGGATACCACATCGGCCCCGGCCCCCTGATCGGCCAGCGTCTTGATAATGGCCTGATTGGTGTTGGCCTTCACCGCATAGCAGAGCAGAAAGTCATGACCAGAAAAGGCCTGACTGAACACATTATAATGGCGGATTAGGGTTTCCGTGGAATAGCAGTAAAAGGGCGTGCCGACCTGCGCCGCAAGGGCACTGACGGGCAGGTCCTCGGCATATATTTCACCCTGTTTAAAGCCAAAATGATCCATGTGCTGTCTTTCTCTTTCTTTGGCCTATTTCTCAGGTGTTTCATAACCGGGCGGCGGCAACAAGTCGCCGCGCTTGCCGCAGGATGCAAGCCCCAGAGACAACAGGGCCACACAGACAAGAAGGATAATTTTTTGCATTATATTTGCCTCTCTATTCAATGCGCGTCATTCAATGCGTTTTTGGGCGGCCTTGACCTGTGCGCGGACCTGATCCGGGGCGGTGCCGCCAAAACTTGTCCGGCTGGCGACCGAGCTTTCCACCGTCAGCACAGTAAAGACATCTTGCGTGATTTCTGGCTCTACGCCCTGCATTTCGGCTAAGGTGAGTCCGTCCAGATCACAGCCTTTGTCTTCGGCCAAGGCGACCAGCGTGCCGGTCACATGATGGGCCCTGCGGAACGGCATATTCAGCACCCGCACCAGCCAGTCTGCAAGGTCGGTGGCTGTAATAAAACCATTTTGGGTTGAGGCCGTCATGCTGTCCGCGTTAACGGTCATATCGTCAATCATACCGGTCATGGCCGCGATGATCAGGGCAAAGGCATTGGCGGCATCAAAAGTAGCCTCCTTGTCCTCTTGCATATCCTTGCTATAGGCCAGCGGCAGCCCCTTCATCACCACCAGCAGACTGTTTAAGGCGCCAATGATCCGCCCGGCCTTGGCCCGGCATAGCTCCGCCGCATCGGGATTGCGTTTCTGGGGCATGATGGACGACCCGGTGGTGAATTTATCGCTTAAGGCAATGAAATTAAACTGGGCAGAGGACCAGAGGACAATTTCCTCGGCCAGACGCGAAACATGGGTGGCACAAATGGCAGCAATGCTCAGGAATTCAAGGGCAAAATCCCGATCTGATACACTGTCCAGACTGTTGGCGGTGGGTTTCCTGAACTTCAGATCATCAGCCACCAAAAAACGGTCAATGGGGAATGAGGTTCCGGCCAGCGCCGCCGCGCCCAGCGGACATTCATTGAGCCGCCCGCGCGCATCCCGCAACCGGTCCCGGTCCCGGGTGAACATCTCGAAATAGGCCAGCAGGTGATGGCCGAATGTGACCGGCTGGGCCGATTGCAAATGGGTGAAACCGGGCAGGATAACATCGGCATTCTTTTCGGCCTTGGTGACCAATGCGGTTTGCAGGGCTTTTAAGGCCAGATCCATCTGGTCCATGGCATCCCGGACCCATAATTTAAAATCGGTGGCTACCTGATCATTCCGGGACCGGGCAGTATGGAGCCGTCCGGCGGCCTCCCCTATGATTTCGGTTAACCGGGATTCCACATGCATATGGATGTCTTCCAGCTTGGCATCATAGGTGAAATTTCCCGCTTCAATCTCGGCCTTCACCTGATCCAGCCCGGCCAGAATCTGTTCGCCGTCCTTTTCTGAGATGATATTTTGCGCCATGAGCATGCGGCAATGGGCTTTGGAGCCACGAATATCCTGAGCATAGAGAATCTTGTCAAAATCAATGGAGGCATTGATTTTTTCCATGATTTCCGCTGGGCCAACGGCGAATCTGCCGCCCCAGAGGCTGTTTGCGGTGGTCTTTTCTTCTGATGCCATGGTAGATGCCCATTCTCGTAATTTTGAGTATGAAATACGATAATCCAGCCCCATAGGCAAGCGTTATGCGGTCTTTGTGTCCGACAGATCACAAAAAACTGAACGCCCGGCTCTTGTGTATTATGTCCGGTGACCCTATTTTAAGGATTGGTTCCGGGAAAAAAATAAAGAAAATATATGACAAAAAATCTATTGATGATTGTGGCCTTTGTGGCTGTTTTGCTTGGTGGGCTATTCCTGCTTGGCCCAAAAGAGGTGGCAGAGGCCCCGCGCAAGGCTGAAATAATCGTAGTGGACAGCAGCATGAAAGATGGCCGGGTGCTGTTCCGCACCTATCCCGACCGGCCTGCTATTCCCGATGTGATGATCAAGGATGAAGCGGGCAATGACATGACACTCAATGATATTGTGGCGCAAAATCCGGGTCAGACCTTGCTGGTAAACTTCTGGGCCACATGGTGCTTTCCCTGCCGGGAGGAAATGCCCGACCTCGATTCGCTGCAGGCGGCTCGGGGCGGTGATGATTTCCGTGTGGTTCTTATTTCCGTGGACCGGGGTGGTTTGAAACCATCGCGCATGTTCCTTGATAAGATCGGGGTCAAGAATCTTGACCTCTATTACGATGAAAAGGGCATCCTTGGTACAAAGATGAAAACTATTGGTTATCCCACCACCATCCTGATCAATAAAAAAGGCCGTCAAATGGGCCTTATGACCGGTTCCGCCCATTGGAATTCTACCAGCGCCAATGCGCTGATTGATCGTCTGATTGTGGACGAATAGACGTCAAAAACCCGTCACAAAATATTACTTGATATTTACGATACATTATAACATTATGTTTTCGACTCAATAAAGTTTAGAAGGCAAAATATAGTGACGTGTTTTTCAGTCCCCTTTGCGGCAACGGGTGTGTTTTTGTTGTCCCTGTCCCCCCTTTATGCCGATACTCATGATATTAACCCCCATAAGCATGACCATGAAATGGAGGAGGTTTTTGTTACCGGGGCGCCCCATGTCAAGGCTCGCCTTGATGTGTTGCAGGGCAGTAATCTGCTTAACCTGGACCAACTTGAACAGCGTATGGAGCCGACAATTGGCGAAACCCTGTCCGGGATTCCGGGCATTTCCTCGACCTTTTTTGGACCGGGGGCCAGCCGTCCGGTCATTCGGGGCCTTGGCGGGGACCGGATCAGGATAATGACCAATGGTATTGGCAGCATTGATGCTTCTAGCACCTCACCGGACCATGCGGTGGCGGTTGATCCGCTGACGGCGGAGCGGATTGAGATTTTGCGCGGGGCCAGTACGTTGCTTTATGGCAGTAATGCGGTGGGCGGCGTTGTGAATATCATTGATGGCCGGATTCCGGACATCATTCCGGGGGATAGCATTTCGGGCCGGACCAGAGGGGGATATGAAACGGTGGCCGATGATTATTCCGGCGGGGCGGCGGTAAATGCCAAACTTTCCGAGACCAATGCGTCCGCGGTGGTCCTGCATCTGGACGGTTTTTTCCGCCGATCGGCAGATTATGACATTCCGGGCCCCGCTAAAAGTGCTTATTTGCGGGCTTTGGATGGCAGTGACGGCACCGTGGGAACAGTGGCGAATTCCGATGTGGATAACAAAGGCGGGGCTGTCGGCGTGAGCTGGATCGGGCAGGAGTCCCTGTTTGGGGTGTCTTACAGCATCAACAAAAGCAATTACGGCGTTCCTACGGGGGAGCAGCCGCCGGTCCGCATCGACCTTGACCAGAAACGTTTTGACCTGAAAAGCAATATTGAACAGGATTTCCTGATTTTTGAAGAAGCCCGTTTGCGCTTTGGTTATGCAGATTACAAACATACGGAACTGGAAGGGGCCAATGTGGGGACGGTTTTCCTGAACACCGGTTGGGAAGGTCGCCTTGAACTGATCCAGCAGGAGGTTGGTCGGTTGCATGGGTCCATGGGCCTGCAAATGCGTAAGCGTGAATTTGAAGCCATCGGGGATGAGGCCTTTGTTCCGCCAACCAAAACCCTGCAATGGGGGGTCTTTGCTGTGGAGGAGATTAGTCTGGACCCGTTCACGGTGGAATTTGGCGCCCGTTTTGATCATCAGACCACTGAAAATAAAAGCCTGAATATAAAGCGCAACTTTAACAACATCAGTCTTTCGGCCGGGGTGGCCTATCACCTGACCGAAGACAGCCTGATCGGACTGTCTCTGGGCCGTACAGAACGGGCCCCCACGGCAGAGGAGCTTTTCTCCAACGGCCCTCATCTGGCCACCAGCGCCTATGAAGTGGGCAGCCTGTCCCTGACCAGCGAGAGAGCCACCAGTCTGGAGCTGACCCTGAAACAGGAAAGTGAGCGCTTGACGGCCAGTCTGAATATTTACCATACGTGGTATAATAATTTTATTTCCGAGGATTTTACCGGTCAACTGCGGGACGGGCTGAATATTCTGGAATTTCGCCAAAGGGATGCCCGTTTTTATGGCGCGGAGATGGAGGGCAGCTATCTGCTTTATACGGCGGGTGATAAGGGACTTACACTAATCATATCCGGCGATATTGTGCGGGCAGAATTCACCGGAAGCGGCCTGTCCCTGCCCCGTATTCCGGCCAAAAGCGCCAATATGGGCCTTGAATATGAAAGCCCCTATTTTGATGTTGCGGGCAAGATCCGGCTGGTGGATAATCAAAACCGGCTGGCGGTTAACGAGATCGCCACCAAAGGCTATACGGAATTCAGTCTGGACCTGTCCTGGCGGCCTTTTGGTGAGGACAGAGATGTGACCGTTCGGCTTCAGGGTAAAAACCTGAGCAACGCGGAACGCCGCCAGCATACGTCTTTCCTGAAAGACCTGCTCCCCATGCCGGGCCGGAATATAAAGCTGTCGCTCAGCTATGGTTTTTAGGGCCTAGGGTACGACGGTGACCGGAACCTTTGCTTTTTGCAGGATGCTATAGGCCACACTGCCCAGACCCAGCTTGGCCAGAAAGCCGCTGCTTTTATGACCGATAAAAATCTGGTCCGCCTTATGTTCTTCGGCCAGTGCGGAAATAATATCCGCCGCATGGCCTACCTGAACATTGGTTTCAATTGTGATCCCGTCCGTGGCCAGCTTTTCACGGGCCGGGGCCATAATATCCTTTTCGGCACTTTCCAGCTGTTCCATATGCTGGCTGTGACGGACGGCCAGTTCCTCAACCGACATGACCTCAAACTCTGACCAGTCCACAACATAGGCCAACAGTAATGTGCCGCCGCCCCGTACTTTCAGCTTGTCCACGGCCAGCTCTGCGGCCCGCATGCTCAGTTCACCGCCGTCATAACCAACGATATATGTTACCTTTTTTGACATTTTTCCGTCTCCTGTCTGTTACCATGACACTATAATATAAGATCAACCTGCACATGTGTTTGACCCCTGTCAATTATATTAGCACGAAAAGCATAAAATCCCTTGACAGAAGGCCTGCGAACGCTATATTTCGGCCACTTTCCTGTGCGGTTCCTATGAGTCCCTACAGAAAAAGATGACATTCGTCATATCCCGGTCTGAAAATACTGATCCCGATCAGTTACCGGCTATGACCAGAAGATATAATAAGGAAACAGACATGTTTGCAGTCGTCAAAACCGGCGCAAAGCAATATAAAGTTGCGGCGGGTGATGTAATTAAAGTTGAAAAGCTGGACGGTGACGCCGGTGCCAAGATAACATTGGACCATATATTGATGGTTGGCACAGACAAGGGCGTTGAAGTGGGCACCCCGACAATTTCAGGTACGGTTGTGACTGCTGAAATTCTGGAGCAGTCCCGGGCCGCAAAAATTATTATTTTCAAGAAAAAGCGCCGGCAAAATTATCGCCGTAAAAATGGTCACCGTCAGGAACAGACGGTTCTGCGTATTCTTGAAATTGGCAAAGCTGCCGCTAAAAAGGCTGCGCCTAAGAAAGCAGCTCCTGCGAAGGCGGCACCTGAAAAGGCGGCCCCCGCGAAGAGCGAAGATACGCCCAAGAAACCCGTAGCGAAAAAGGCCGCGCCCAAGAAGACCGAGGCGAAAAAGCCAGCCGCGAAGAAAGCCGCCCCTAAAAAGGCTGCAGCCCCGAAAAAAACCGCAGCCAAGAAACCTGCGGCTAAGAAATCCTAAGGAGAAGCAACGATGGCACATAAAAAAGCAGGCGGTAGTTCCAATAACGGCCGCGATTCAGCTGGTCGGCGCCTTGGTGTGAAAAAATATGCCGGTGAAGTTGTTATTCCCGGAAATATCATTGTTCGCCAGCGCGGAACAAAATTCTATCCGGCAACCAATGTTGGCATGGGCAAGGATCATACCCTGTTTGCCCTGACGGAAGGCAAGGTTCGTTTTTACAAAGGCAAGCAGAAACGCAGTTACGTTTGTGTTGATGACGCCTAAAAACGCCGCTTAAAATTCCGGACGACCAATTCTGAAAGGGGAATGATTTTCATTCCCCTTTTTCCATTTTATATATAGACTGCGTGACATGAAATTTCTTGACCAAAGCAAAATCTATTTGAAGTCAGGCGGGGGCGGCGATGGCTGCCTGAGCTTTCGGCGTGAGAAATGCGTGGAATTCGGCGGGCCGGACGGCGGCAACGGCGGCCGCGGCGGTCACATATTGATAGAGGCCGTGGGCGGCCTGAACACCCTGATCGATTATCGCTACCAGCAACATTTCAAGGCCGGGCGCGGCGGTCATGGCATGGGCCGCAACCGCACCGGAGCCGCCGGGGCCGATGTTTATCTGAAAGTACCCGTGGGCACCCAGATTTTTGATGAGGAATACGGCGTGATGCTGGCCGATTTGACCGAAGAGGGTCAGGTGGTCATGATGCTGGAAGGCGGGCATCCCGGCACCGGTAATGCGGCTTTTAAATCATCAGTTAATCAGGCCCCGCGCCGCACCACACCGGGCGGCCCGGCAGAGGAAATGTGGGTTTGGCTACGTCTTAAGCTCATGGCTGATGCGGGGCTTGTGGGTCTGCCCAACGCGGGCAAGTCAACTTTCCTGTCGGCCATATCGCGGGCCAAGCCGAAAATTGCTGATTATCCCTTCACCACCCTGAAACCCCAATTGGGCGTTGTCTATGTGGACCAGCGGGAATTTGTTGTGGCCGATATTCCGGGTCTGATTGAGGGCGCCCATGAGGGCCACGGCTTGGGGGATCGTTTTCTGGGCCATATTGAACGCTGTACCACCATATTACATATGATCGACGGCACCGGCGAAGATGTGGCAGAGGCTTATAAAACCATCCGCCATGAGCTGAAATCTTACGGTGGCGGCCTCACGGAAAAGCCGGAGGTCATTGGCCTGAACAAATGTGATGCGCTGGATGAGGAACTGATTGATATGCTGACCAAGGAGTTACGCGCAGTCACAGATTCGCCCATTGTGCCCATTTCCGCAGTGACCCATTTTGGGACAGACGCCATGTTGCGCGCCCTGCTGAAAAATATCGACCGGGCCAAACGACCGCCGGAAGCCCCCCACGACTATGCCGCCGAAAATGAAGACTGGTCCCCTATCTAGGACTTAACGATTGCCCGGATTATGACAAATATAACAGAAAATACCCCGCCTATTGCCCGCCATTGCGATGGCTGGCGGCGTGTGGTGATCAAAATCGGTTCTGCCTTGCTTATTGATCCGGCCACGGGACAATTGCGCCGGGACTGGCTGGACGGTATTGGCGCAGATGTGGCCTTTTTACGGGACCGGGGCTATCAGGTGATATTGGTCTCTTCCGGGGCCATCGGCCTTGGGCGCCGCCTGTTGAATCTGGGTATGAGCAAGAAGCTGGAGGAAAATCAGGCCGCTGCCGCCGTGGGTCAGATTGAACTGGCGGCGGCCTACCGGACCATGTTGGGCAAGCGGGATATTCCGGCGGCGCAAATCCTGCTGACTTACGGCGATACGGAGGAACGGCGGCGCTATCTGAACGCGCGCAACACCATTAACCGCCTGCTGGACCTGAATGTGGTGCCGGTGATCAATGAGAATGATACGGTGGCCACGGATGAGGTCCGCTACGGTGATAATGATCGTCTGGCCGCCCGGGTGGCCAGCATGTGCGGCGCGGATTGTTTGTTTCTGTTGTCAGATATTGACGGACTTTATAGTGATAATCCACAGAATAACCCGGCGGCGGAATTCATTGATATGGTGCCGGAGGTTACGGCATCTATAGAGACCATGGCCGGGGAGCCGGTCTCCACCGGGTTTGGGTCGGGCGGCATGATCACAAAGATTGCAGCGGCCAAGATTGCGGTGGCCAGCGGATGCAATATGGTGATCACCAGCGGCCTGCCCACCTCCCCCATACAAAGGTATTTCGAGGGGGCGAAAGGCACATGGTTTCAGGCGTCCGGCAATCCTTTGGCCGCCCGTAAAAAATGGATCGGGGCCAGCCTTGACACGGGCGGCGCTGTGATCATTGATGACGGGGCGGCGAAGGCGTTAAAGGGGGGCAAGAGCCTGCTTCCCGCCGGTATTGTGCGGCTGGAAGGCGCTTTTGAGCGCGGCGATACCATCCGCATACTGGATCAGGACGGCAATATTCTGGGGCAGGGCCTTAGCGCTTATAACGCGACGGATGCGGCCCGGCTGATGGGTCACCGCAGCCATGAAATTGAACAGATACTAGGCTATTGCGGTCGGGAGGAAATTATCCACCGCAATGACCTTGTGATAAATTAGAGACGTAATGATGACACAGGATATATCTCAGATAATGCAGGATATGGGCAAGGCGGCCCGGGCGGCCTCAAAGGAACTGGCCTCAGTCCCCACCGACCAGAAGAATCAGGCCTTGCGGGCGGCGGCAGACTTTATCCGGGCGGACAGGCAAGCGATATTGACGGCCAATGGCAAGGATATGGCGGCGGCGTCCGGGCTGGCCGGGGCCATGCGGGACCGGTTGTTTCTGGATGAGGGCAGAATTGAAAATATCGCGACTTCGCTGGAGGCCATTGCCGACCTGCCGGACCCTGTGGGCGATGTGATGGCCCAATGGACACGGCCCAACGGGTTACAGATTTCCCGGGTTCGGGTGCCTTTGGGCGTGATCGGGATTATTTATGAATCCCGCCCCAATGTGACCGCCGATGCCGGGGCGCTTTGCCTGAAATCGGGCAATGCCAGCATCCTGCGCGGCGGCAGTGAAAGTGTTTTGTCCAACCGGGCCATCCATCATTGCCTTGTTCAGGGTTTGAAAGCGGCGGGTCTTAACCCGGATGTCATTCAGCTGGTGCCAACACAGGACCGGGCGGCGGTTGGGGCGTTGCTGGGGCTTGTGGGCTATGTGGACATTATCGTTCCGCGCGGCGGCAAATCATTGATTGAACGGGTGCAAAAAGACAGCCGGGTGCCAGTCATGGCCCATTTGGACGGCATTTGTCATGTTTATGTGGACAAAGATGCGGATCTGGACAGGGCGGTTGCCATCACTCTGAACGCCAAAATGCGCCGTACGGGCATTTGCGGCGCGGCGGAGACCCTACTCATTGATCAAAAAATTCTGAACAGCCATCTGCCCGCCATTGCAGAGGCCTTGAATAAGGCCGGATGTGAATTACGCGGAGATTCGGCGGTGCGGGATTTGGTGGCGTCTGTGGTGCCCGCGACCGAAGACGACTGGAACACGGAATATCTGGACAGCATTCTGTCCATCCGGGCTGTGGACGGGGTTGAGGGGGCCATGGCCCATATTGATGCCCACGGCTCCCACCATACGGATTGCATTGTGACCGAAAATGCCCAAACGGCGGCGGTCTTTCTTAACCGGGTTGATAGCGCCATTGTGCTGCATAATGCCTCGACCCAATATGCGGACGGCGGCGAGTTCGGCATGGGGGCTGAAATCGGCATCTCAACGGGCAAGATGCATGCCCGTGGCCCCGTTGGGCTGGAACAGCTGACCAGCTATAAATATCAGGTGAGGGGCGATGGCCAAATCCGGCCCTGATATTCTGCCCGTAGGGGACTGGACCGGGAAAAAAATCGGCCTGCTCGGCGGGTCTTTCAATCCGGCCCATGAGGCTCATCTGGAAATCAGCCTGACCGCTCTGGACCGGCTTGGACTGGACGCGGTCTGGTGGCTGGTGTCGCCGCAAAATCCCTTGAAATCCCGCACGGATATGGCGGCGTTTCAGGACAGAATGGACAGTGCCAGAGCCATGGCCCGGCAGGGAAATATCCATGTCACCGGGTTGGAGACCGATCTTAAAACCACCTATACGGTGCAGACATTGGCGCGGCTTGTGGATTTGCTGCCGGATAGCCGGTTTGTCTGGTTGATGGGGGCAGATAATCTGGCGCAATTCAGTGCCTGGAAGGATTGGGAAAAAATTGCAAATACAGTAGTATTTGCGATTTTTGATCGTCCGGGGTATTCTGAGGCTGCCTTGACAAGTATGGCGGCCAGACATTTTGGGGATCATCAAATCCCGGAATCAAAGGCCCCTGAGCTTGTGAGCCATACCCCCCCGGCATGGACATTCATCCGGGAGACACAAAATCCGTTGTCATCAACAGAGATACGACGGAAAAACTTTAATAACCAAGAGGTTAAAGATAAAAGTGCCTAGTAAAAACATGCCCGAAGACGACGCATCGTCTTCTCCGGAACCGCTCAGTATGAACAGTCTTCTGGAGGTTATCACAAATTCCCTGGAAGACGATAAGGCGGAAGAAATTATCTCCATAAATCTTAAAGGAAAAACCAGCATCGCCGATTCGATGGTGATTGCGTCCGGCCGGTCCACCCGGCAGGTGGCGGCAATTGCCGATCATCTGGTCACCAATATCAAGAAAGCCGGCCTTGGCAACTGCAAGGTCGAAGGCCTTGAAAAAGCCGACTGGGTATTGGTTGATGCCGGGGATGCCATCATCCATATTTTCCGGCCCGAAGTGCGCAGTTTCTATAATCTGGAAAAAATGTGGGCCATGGATGTGCGCCCCGATGATTTCACACCGGATAAGCTGTTGAGCAGCTAAAATATGCAGATTACCCTCATTGCCGTTGGTCGCCTGAAAGGCGGGCCGGAGCATCAGCAGATAGAAACCTATCTCAAACGCTGTCCCTGGCCCGTGAAGGTCATTGAGCTTGAGGAAAAGCGCAAAGTGACGGGCAGAGAACGTATGGCGCGGGAGGGGGACTTAATCCTGAAGGCTATCCCGGATAATGCTTTTGCCCTTGCTCTTGATGAACGGGGGAAATCGCTGCGCAGTGCGGCGTTTGCCAGAATGATCGGTGATCATCAGGACCGGGGAACCGCTCATCTGGTTTTTCTGATTGGCGGGGCGGATGGTTATGACCCCCGGGTCAAGGCGCGGGCGGATTTTCTGCTGTCCCTAGGGGATATGACATGGCCCCATATGATGGTGCGGGCGATGATCTGTGAACAGCTTTATCGGGCTGCCTGTATTTTATCGGGCCATCCTTATCATAAGGATTGATTTTACCGCCCTTTAACTTATGTAGTATATAGGGTAAATAATCACTAAAACGGAATTTTGAACATCCATGAATAACCTGATCGTAAGCCCCAGCAAGCCTGTTGTCCTCTGTATCCTAGATGGATGGGGCAGCCGTACAGCGGCAGAGGATAATGCCATTGCCCTTGGCCATACGCCAAATTATGACCGCATGACCGCCAGCTACCCCATGGCCTTTCTGGAAACATCGGGCCTGAAAGTGGGCCTGCCAGAGGGGCAGATGGGTAATTCAGAGGTGGGCCATACCAATTTGGGCGGCGGCAGGGTAGTGTTACAGGACTTACCGCGCATTGATAAATCCATTGCGGACGGCGATTTCCCGGAAATTCCCGCATTGAAAGCCATCATTGCCAAG
>DRKK01000008.1 GCA_011051815.1 Sphingomonadales bacterium
GCCGTGGACCAGCAAAAGATGCCCATTGGCCTTCTTGATTGTCAGGGTGAAAAACACCGCAATATCTTCTGGCTTCTGGCCCTGCCCTTCATTCCGACAAAAAAAGAACAGACATAAATATCTCTTTGATCTCCGACCGATTTTCTGCAACACTCACTGTTTCAAAAATCAACAAAACATGATCCGGGGATACAGGATGAACAAAACGCTAAAACTACTTTTAACCGCCGCCTCTGCAACCGCGCTTATGGCCCTGTCCGGCTGTGACAAGCCCGCCGGGGAAAGTACCGCAAAGCCCGCCGAAAGCATCTGGGTATCTGACGCCGCCCGTAAACGGGCCGATATTTATACAGATTATACCCTGACCAGTGATCTGAGCCATCTCAGCGATAATCAGCGCAAGATGATCAGCCTGCTGATCGACGCGTCACAGATCATGGATGACCTCTATTGGCAGCAAGCATATGGTGACAAGGATAAGCTCCTGTCCTCACTTACCGACGAAAAAGCGCTGTCCTTTGTCCGTAAAAATTACGGCCCATGGGACCGGCTGGACGGGGATAAACCATTCCTGAAAGGCGTTGGTGAAAAGCCCCTTGGCGCAAATTTCTATCCCACCGATATGACCAAAGCGGAATTTGAGGCCTATGATAATCCAGATAAAGTGGGGCTTTATTCAGTTTTACGCCGAAACGACGCCGGACAGCTCACCGTCATCCCCTATCACATATTATACAAAGCCGAATTGACCGAAGCCGCCGACCTCCTGCGCAAGGCCGCCGGCTATGCCGATAATGCAGAATTCAAAAATTACCTACTGATGCGCGCCGAAGCCATCACCACCGATGATTATCAGCCCAGTGACTTTGTCTGGATGGATATGAAAAGCAACCCGGTCGAAATGGTTATTGGGGCCATTGAAACCTATGAAGACCTGCTGTTCGGTTACCGGGCGGCCTATGAGGCTTACGTCCTGATCAAGGACCCGGTCTGGAGCGAGCGGCTGGCCCGCTTTACCGCCGTCCTGCCCGAATTGCAAAAGGGATTACCGGTGCCCGCTGCCTATAAGGCAGAAACGCCGGGTACGGACAGCGATCTGAACGCCTATGACGTGATCTATTACGGCGGCCATTCCAACGCCGGGTCCAAGACCATCGCCATCAACCTGCCCAATGATGAGGAGGTTCAGCTCAAAAAAGGCACCCGGCGTCTGCAACTCAAAAATGCCATGCGGGCCAAGTTTGATAAAATCCTGCTGCCCATTGCCGGTGTGCTGATCGCACCGGAACAGCGCAAGCATGTGACCTTCAACGCCTTTTTCTCCAACACCATGTTCCATGAGGTCTCCCACGGTCTTGGTATCAAACAGACCCTGACCGGCAAGGGGCCGGTGAGATTGGCCCTGAAAGATGCGGCATCGTCTTTTGAGGAAGGCAAGGCCGACCTACTCGGACTATATATGATCAAAAAGCTCTATGAAAAGGGCGATATTACCGACGGCGTCATGATGGATTATTATGTCACCTTCGTCACCAGCATTTTCCGGTCCAGCCGTTTCGGGGCCTCCTCCGCCCATGGCAAGGCCAATATGGTGCGCTTTAACTATTTCCTCGATATGGGCGCGTTCGCCAAGAACAAGGATGGTTTTTATGAGGTCAATGCGGAAAAATTCAACATCGCCATGAACAGCCTCGGCAATCTCCTGCTGACCATACAGGGCGACGGCGATTACGCGCGCGCCAAGGAGCTGCTCAATACCAAAGGCATCATGAGCCCGACCCTGAAAGCCGATCTGGACAAGCTGAAAAAAGCCAATATTCCGGTGGATATTAACTTTATCCAGGGTAAGACGGTTTTGGGGTTGGAATGATGAATTCAGATGTCTCTGGTGCCGTTAATCGATCAAATGACTCTGGCCCATTGATCTAAATGAGTGCTGAGAAAATTACTAGGAATATACTGTTGGATATGCTTGGAATCACTTTGGTAGAAATGCGTACTCACTCTAATTCCGAATACGCTAAGGTGATGTCAGATATTTTTCATAATGTTCCATCAAGATTAATAGCAAATATCTCACCAAATGTAATTTATGAAGATATGAAGCGCGTCGCTAAACGACATGGCACGGAAAAATATTTGGACGCCCTCATGCAGCACTCATTAAAAAAAGATTTTAGTAAGGTTGATCAGCCTATCTAATCAATAAAATTAAAAACTAATAAGATCAATGGAGTCAAAGCCATTTGATAATTAACCAATAATGCAAAGCTCCGAACAGGTTAAGGCCCCCGGAAATGGGGGCCTTTGTTATTGTAACGCGTTGATTAAAAGGCTACATTTATGCCCATTACCACGCCCGTATTCCGCACATTCTGATCACTGTGGGTCGTGCCCGGCAACAAGTTGCCGCCACTGATAAAGTTCAAAGGGGTATAACCCTGAACCAAAATGCCCTCACCAAACAGTTTGACACTATCCGTCAGAAAATAGGCCGCCCCGAGAACCCATTGGTTCTGTCTTTCCCACGGGGAGCCTGCTGCGCCTGAAATAAACGTGCTATATTCAAAAGAAAGATCCAGTCGTTTATCATAGAGCGCCGTGCCATATTTACCGCC
>DRKK01000009.1 GCA_011051815.1 Sphingomonadales bacterium
AATTTTTTCCTTGCGGGGAAAGCCCTGATCCAGTAGGTGGTAAGGCATAAATCTTATCTCACAGGACAGGTAATATGAGCAATACCCCACAGACACCAATCAAGCGGGCTTTACTGTCCGTATCTGACAAAAGCGGTTTGATAGAATTTGGCCGGTTTCTGGCCGATCAGGGTGTCGAAATCCTGTCCACCGGCGGTACGGCAAAGGCATTGGCCGGGGCCGGAATTCCGGTAAAGGAAGTGTCCGATCATACAGGCTTTCCTGAAATGATGGATGGCCGGGTCAAGACGTTGCACCCGAAAATTCATGGCGGTTTGCTGGCTCTGCGGGATAATGATGCTCATGCAGTGGCTATGAAGGACCATGATATTGGGGCCATAGACCTGTTGGTGGTTAATCTATATCCTTTTGAGGAAACGGTGGAAAGCGGTGCGGATTTTGCCACTTGTATTGAAAATATAGATATAGGCGGCCCGGCCATGATCCGCTCGGCCTCCAAAAACCATCGCTTTGTCACCGTGGTGGTTGAGGCACAGGATTATGAGGCCGTGATAAAGTCCATGACGGAAAATAACGGGGCCACCTCCCCGGCCCTGCGGCGGCGGTTGGCGGCCACGGCTTTTGCCCGCACCGGGGCCTATGATGCTGCTATCTCTGCCTGGTTTGCCCGCCAAGAGGGAGAGGCCTATCCCGCGCGGATAAATATTACCGCTACCCGGCAACAGACATTGCGTTACGGTGAAAATCCCCATCAGGATGCGGCCTTTTATGTGGACCGAACCGCCCGTCCCGGCATTGCCACCGCCCGCCAGCTTCAGGGCAAGGAATTAAGTTATAACAACCTCAATGATACGGACGCCGCTTTTGAGCTGGTCAGCGAATTTGATCCGGCATCCGGCCCCGCTGTGGCCATCATCAAACATGCCAATCCCTGCGGCGTTGCCCGGGCCGAAACATTGACGGCGGCCTATCAACAGGCTCTGCGTTGTGACCCAACCAGTGCCTTTGGCGGGATCATTGCCCTGAATGGCCCCTTGGACGGGGACACGGCCCGGGAAATTGCCAAAGTCTTTACCGAAGTGGTTATCGCCCCCGATATAGATACGGAGGCTTTGAATATCTTAAAGGCCAAAAAGAATTTACGTCTATTACTGACTGGTGGCCTTGCCGATCCGCAAGCCGTGGGCCAGACAATTAAGTCTGTGGCAGGGGGCTATCTGTTACAGGGACGGGACAATGGAAAAGTTGTGCCAGACGACTTGACTGTGGTGACGGACCGGGCACCAACGGAACAGGAATTACAGGATTTGCTCTTTGCTTTTACCGTCTGCAAGCATGTGAAATCCAATGCGATCATTTATGTGAAAGACGGGGCAACGGTCGGCATCGGGGCCGGACAGATGAGTCGTCTGGATAGTGCACGTGTAGCTGTCCGCAAGGCGCAGGACGCCAGTGATGCGGCAGGCTTGCCGGAAAATATGACCAAAGGGTCTGTGGTGGCGTCAGATGCTTTCTTCCCCTTTGCCGATGGTTTGATCAGCGCGGCAGAAGCCGGGGTAACGGCAGTTATCCAACCCGGCGGGTCCATTCGGGATGATGAGGTCATTGCCGCGGCCAATGAACGTGGCCTTGCCATGGTCATGACCGGTATGCGTCATTTCAGGCATTGATATTTAGGGGGATAACTCCCTCGTGCCGTGGGCACGCCCCCTCCTCGTATTAACTCGGGCGCGCCTTGCGCTTGCCTCACTAAGTTTGGATTGGAGTTCCTTTGGGATGGTATGTAAATGGGGGAGAAAGTCTTTTTCTCCCCCAATATATTAATCAATGATTACATTTCTGATCTGGCGGGCGGCGAAGCCCAGCTTGGTGACGTTGATCCGCCCGGCGGTCTGGAAGTCATGGATGAGCTTCTGTATGCGGGCCGTGGAATTTTCCACCTTGGTTAGCCAGATCTGTGCAGCCTCGATGGTATCGCCATCTTCAAGATCTTTGAGTGCGGAGCGGGTCAGATTCTTCTGTTGGTCTAAGAGATCAGCAACAACGCTATTGACCGCCAAGCGATCCCAATGATCGGAAGATTCTACCAGTTCCGCTTCACCGCGTAGCCAGTCAAAGCCGATTTTGTCACCCAGCATAAAGTAGGCTCGCGCAACATCCATCACATCTATATCCATATCGCGGGCGACCATGACAATATCACAGGCGGCGATCTTCTGTTCCAGGTTGGAAATATGGATGGCCAGATCCTCGTCTACCTTTTGTTCGCAATACATGGCCACTTTGCATTTCAGGCTTTCATCACTTTGATCCAGAAGGCTGCCGGATGTGCTGAACAGGGTTTGAATACCGGGCTTGAACTGGTCAATGATTTCTTGAATAGGCCGGTTGGCATCGGTGTTATTGAGGAACCAGATGGTTTGGCGCCGCGCAAAGGATTCCACATCCATCAGCATGAGAATCTGAATGGTGGCCGGCACCATATAGTCCAGACTTTCAATCTTTTCATAGAGGTCATTGAGGTCAAAGACCTCTGCAGCAAGGATGGCGGCCCGGGCGATTTCCGCGGCCATGGCCCCGGTTTCTTCCTTAATGGCCTGTATGCCGCCCCGATTGACGATCTCGTTACAGATTTCCTTGGCTATGATGCCTTGTTTCAACTGATGTTTGCTAATGTCCGCAGGGTATCTTTCCCGAAGCTGACGGGGGAAGGCCCGGATAAGGTATTTATCCAGAAACGGATCGTCCAGAATATCGCTATCCATCAATTCGTCATAAAGACCCATCTTGGAATAGGCAATCAGGACCGCGATTTCCGGCCGGGTCAGGCCAAGCTCGCCCTCTGTCCGTTCAATAAGCTCATCATCGGTGGGCAGGAATTCCAGTTCCCGGTCCAGATGGGCAGTTTTTTCAAGGTCATCCATAAAGCGCACAAAGCTGTCCAGCTCGCGGATGCTGCTGGACCGGGCCAGACTGATGGCTTGGGTTTGCAGGTAATTATCGTCAAGGACGATTTTGCTCACCTCATCGGTCATTTCCACCAACAGGCTGTCCCGCTGTTTTGGAGTCAGCTTGCCGTCCTGAACCAGAGCATTGAGCAGGATTTTGATATTAACTTCATTGTCTGAACAATCCACTCCGGCGGAATTATCCACCGCGTCCGTATTGATCTGCCCACCGTTCAGGCAATATTCGATCCGGCCTCGCTGGGTACAGGCCAGATTTCCGCCCTCGGCCACCACGGCACAGTTTAGTTCGTTCCCGTTAATACGGATGGCGTCATTGGCCCGGTCGCCTACCTGTGAATTGCTTTCTCGGGAGGATTTGATATAGGTGCCGATGCCGCCAAACCACAGCAGGTCAGAATGGGACCTCAGGATGGCCTTCATCAACTCATTGGGGGTGGCGCTATCCTGACCGTCTTTAAAGCCAAGGAGATGGCATATTTGCGGGGTGAGCGGAATGGATTTTGATTTCCGGCTGAAAATACCACCGCCATTTGAAATAAGTTTGCTGTTATAATCCTGCCAGCTTGACCGGGGCAGGTCGAACAGGCGTTTGCGCTCGGCATAGCTTTTGGCCGGGTCCGGGTCCGGGTCAATGAAAATATCCCGATGGTCAAAGGCCGCGACCAGTTTCACGGCCTCGGAACATAAAAGCCCGTTGCCGAATACATCACCGGACATGTCGCCAACGCCAACAATGGTGATGGAGTCACTTTGAACATTGATGTCTTTCTCCCGGAAATGGCGCTGAACGGAAACCCAGGCCCCCTTGGCGGTAATGCCCATTTTTTTATGGTCATAGCCGTTGGAGCCACCGGAGGCAAAGGCATCATCCAGCCAGAAGCCGTAATCCTGTGCCAACCCATTGGCAATGTCAGAGAAGGTCGCCGTACCCTTATCGGCGGCAACCACAAGGTACGGGTCATCACCGTCCCGGCGGATAACATTTTGCGGCGGAATAACCGCGCTGTCTTTCAGATTATCGGTGATGTCCAACAGACCGGAGATAAAGGTTTTGTAACAGGTGATGCCTTCGGCCATGACTTCTTCCCGTCCGGCCCCGGCAGGCATCTTTTTCGGCACAAAGCCGCCCTTGGCCCCGACCGGAACAATGACCGTATTCTTGACCTGTTGGGCCTTGACCAGCCCTAATACTTCGGTCCGGTAATCTTCCCGCCGATCGGACCAGCGCAGACCGCCGCGCGCCACGGGTCCGCTGCGCAGGTGAACGCCCTCAACCCGGGGGGAGTAGACAAAAATTTCTGCATAAGGCCGGGGTTTCGGCGCTTCCCGCACATCCCGGCTTTTGATTTTTATGGATACATAAGGTTTGTTGCAACCTTCTTGATTCTGTTGATAAAAATTGGTCCGCAGGGAGCTGGTAATCACATTGAGGTAACTTCTGAGCATGCGGTCCTGATCAAGGCTATCGACTTTTTCCAGTTGCTTGCGAATATTTTTCTCCAGCCGGGCGGTTTCTTCCTCCCGGCTACCACCCACAGGGGCCTCAAGGGCGAAATTCACTTCAAACATGCTGGCCAGATCCCGGGCGGTTTCCCAATATTGGGATAGGGTGTCCTGCATATATGTCTCACTATAGGACAGGCTGAGCTGACGCAGATATTTGCTGTAGATGCGTAAAATCAGCACTTGGCGATAGGTCATATCGGCATGAAGAACCAAACGGTTAAAGCCATCATTGTCAATCCGCTCAATCCAAACGGCCCGCAGGGTATCTTCCAGCCGCTGTTTAATGACGGACAGATCAAAAGTACTTTCCGAGGGGTCTTCCAGATAGAAATCATGGATGGTATGGCTGACGGTTTCGCCGTCTTCCGGTGTCTGAACGCTAAAGGCATTTTCCTCAACCACGCGCAGGCCGAGATTTTCAAGCATGGGCAGGCAATCGCTGAGGGCAATGATCTGGCGGCTGGTATATATTTTCAGGCGGATGGCATGATCGGCGTCTTCGGCCAGCCGATAGAAATTAAACTGGATATTCTGACTGTCGGGCAGCTGTTCCAGCTTTTCAATGTCGGTGACGGTAAAGCGCGGGTCAAAATGCTCGCGGTATGAGGTGGAAAATGATTTGTTATATTTCCGGTATAGTGTTGTTCCGGTCTCTTCCCCCCAACGGTCGTTGAGAACTTCCAGCAAATGATCGTTCCAGCGCTGGGCCACTTCGGCCAGTCGTTTGTTGATGCTGTCCGTATCCGGGGACGGCACATTGCCGGGTGTGGTCCGAATGATGAAATGCCAGCGGGCGATACGCTCATTGCTGAGCTGGGCATAATGGGATGACAGTTCACCGTTAAAGGCCTCACACAGAATACGCTCCACCTTACCGCGCAGGGTGCTGTCATACATATCACGGGGTACGAACACCAGAGCGGAGACATAGCGTTCGAAACGGTCCTTGCGGATGAAAGCCCGGCAGCGCGGCATGACTTTCAGATGCAGGATTCCCATGGCGGTTTCCAACAATTGTTCTTCGTCGATCTGAAACAGCTCATCCCGGGGCAGGGTTTCCAGAATATGCATCAGGGCGCGGCCATCATGGCTGTTGGCTGTAAAGCCGGATTCTTTGACCACATGGGTAACCTTGCGATCCAGGAAAGGCACGGCTTCGGCCCGCTGATTATAGGATTGGGCGGTGAACAGACCGACAAAGCGGATTTCACTGATTACTTTTCCCTTGGCATCATATTTTTTAAAGCCGATATAATCCATATGGACGACCCGGTGGACCAGTGACTTGACATTGGCTTTGGTGATGAGCATCACCGGCGACTGGTTCATGAAATATTCGGTTTCGGGTGAGGTGGCCACCAGGCCTTCCTGCCCTTTGAGGACCAGAACATCCGGGTCCCGCAGGATGCCAAACCCTTCGCCCTTGTTTTTCTTGCCACCGTAAAAATATTCCCGGTAACCAAGGATGGTGAAATTATCCTCTTTCAGCCATTTCAGGAATTTAATGGCTTCCTGGGTCAGCGCCTTGTCAACGGCGGTTTTGGGTACGGTGGACAGGTTTTTGCTCACGTCATCCATCTTGGCCAGCATGGGTTTCCAGTCATCAATGGCGGCCCGGATAAAGGCCAGTATTTTGTTGAGCTTGGTTTCCAGCGCCTTGATCTGGGCCGGGTCCGTCATGGCCGTGATCTCAATATGCATGATGGATTCGCTGACCTTTGTGCCGTCTTTGGCTTTGCCGGACAGACGTTTGCCGTTCTTGTCCCGAACGCAGGTGATGATCGGATGGACCAGCATATGCAAATCGTTACCGTCTTCCAGAAGGTTGGACGTGATGCTGTCCAGCAGGAACGGCATATCGTCATTGACGATCTGAATGATGGTATGATAGGCGGGCCAACCATGTTCTTCCAACGTGGGGTTGAACACCCGAACCTTGCTGCTGCCGGCTTTACGTTGGGCGCTGAATTTCCACAGGGACAGGGCGGCGGCATAAAGCTCATCCACATGACGGTCCGACAATTCCTCTGGCGAGGCATGTCGATAGAGATCCTCGATAAAGCGGGTAAAACCGGTGAGTTGCCCGGATTTTAGCTTTTCGGTGGCAAAATCGGTAACGGCGTCAATTCTGAGTTTTTTCTGTGTCCAGCTAGTCACATCTTTATCCTTTGATCACACGGCATGTGTTTGGGGTTTTATAAAAGGTCATGTTTTTTGCTCTTTGGCAAATTTGGTAAGTATTCGGTTCAGCATTGCCCGGTCTTTATCCAGTATTTTAAGGACATCCATTTGGGGTCCGTTTCGGCGGCCAAGCAACAGGCAGAATTCATTTTGGTCATCGTCTTGTTGGTCCAGATCAAATTGGGCAACCGGGGTAATCTGGTCCAGAATTTTATAATCCGGGGCATTTCGTCCCTCTGTGCCGCTCCGGCTATTACGTTCGGCAAGAACACATCCCTTGATCCCGCCGGGGAATTGGTCCAGAAAGTCCGGCAAGTGCGCCCCATCCTGATCATTTTTTACGGCGTATGACAGGGCGGCGGCATATTCGGTGATCCGGGTTTTGTCATAATCCCGGCCAAAGCATAATTTCAGAATGGGGGTGAAGGGCGCACGCTTTTGTGCCTTCAGCCCTTCGGCGTCCAAAAGCTGTTGATAGCTGTTCGGATGGGCGGTGCACAGGGCATAAAAATCCAGAACCGCGCCCAGTGTTTCATATAATGACCGTCGGGAGCGTTGATCTGTCGGGCTTTGTCCATGAACCAGTTTGCGGCAGGCTTGCAGGGTTTCCTGTAACAAAGGCGCGCCGCTGTCATTATCCTGAGGCCGGGTGTCTTCGCCGTCGGGTGTTTCTTTGGCCGCAAGGGCTTCTTCTTCACTGATCCAGCGGATAGCGCCCAGAATGAAATTGATATTTTCGCCGTCATCGCTGAAGGGTAGTAAAATCCCCCGGTAGAGGATTTTTTCCCGGGCTTTGTTTTTGAATTCCGCATCAAAGGATATGGGGGCTTTATTGGCCAGAACTTCCATATAATGGTCGGTGATCCGGCTGAGCAGGCTGCGGCGGGGAATTTCGCTGATGCCCTTCAGGGTCAGATCCTGATCCAGGTCATCACTTAAAAGTTGGCCGATAACCTGTAAAGTTGGTTCATTGTCCGGATCCCGCAGATCTATAAGGACCATGTTGTTTTTATAGCTGGCAATATCACCGGGAGACAGGGCTTTTAAGGGAGGAATGCCGCAGTCGTCCGCCAACCCGAACCAATAATTATATAATTGGAAGGTTATTCTTTGTTCCTGGCCTTCAAATTCCGCAGGATTCATTATCCTATATTCCCTGACTTTGGCCTAGACATCTGATGATGTATCGACTCAAATTATGGTACAAATACGCCTACCAGACAACTTTTTCCAGCTAATATTTACCGTGAAAGCGTAAATATCCTGTAAATATTTAATTATTAATGGGCAGGAGGGTATATCAGGGGGGACAGGAGGCGTTATTTTACCAGCGAAACCATTTTTGAATAGCAGGACAGGCACATGTTGCGGATAAC
>DRKK01000010.1 GCA_011051815.1 Sphingomonadales bacterium
AACCCCGCACAGGCCACAGCCGGTGCGGCCGGCCAATGTGCGTTTAAACTGGTCAAGGCGCTCAAAATAATCCGGCGTTATTTCCAGTGCACCAATATAGCCTTTGTCGGCGGGGGTAATATTTATATCCATAATGTCGTCAAGCTGATCAATGATGCCCTCGGTCAGGCTGAAACCAATGGCGAAATCCTCAATATCCATGGGAGAGACCATCATAACCGCATGGCTGATGCAATTATATTCCAGCGCCAGCGGGATTTCACTGGCCACATGGCGTTGTTCGGTGATGTCGCTATCCGGTCGCCAGATACGCGGGTGGCATGTTTTTGCCGGCTTATCCATGATCTATTTGCTTTTCATTTTTTGGGCAAGGGCCAGATAATTCACTGAAAAATCTTTATCATCCAGGGACCATTCGGCGGAAAGGGGGTGATAAACCATGCCTTTCAGGTCCGTGACGTCAAAACCACTGTCCATCAAGGCCCGCGCCAGCTCAGACGGTTTGAGGAATTTATGCCAGTCATGGGTGCCAACGGGCAACCAACGCATAATATATTCCGCCCCGGCGATGGCCATGGCCCATGATTTTGCCGTCCGGTTCAGGGTCGACATCACCATACAGCCCTCGTCTTTCAGCAGGCTGTGACAGGCCCCCAGAAAGGACGGAATATCCGCCACATGTTCGATGACCTCCATGTTCAGGATGGCATCAAACTTCTCACCCGCTGCGGCCAGTTCCTCCGCCGTGATATTACGGTAGTCAAGGGTAATCCTCATGTCCTGGGCATGGGCCTGTGCGGTTTTGATATTCTTTTCCGAGGCATCGGCTCCGACCATGGTGGCGCCTAGCCGGGCCATGGGTTCGGACAAAAGCCCGCCGCCGCATCCAATGTCCAGTACCCTTAAACCTTTCAGGGGTAAGGGGTCATGGGGGTTGCGGCCAAAATGCGCGCACAGGCTGTCCCGGGCATAGCCAATACGGGTGGGGTTAAGCTTATGCAGGGGCTTGAACGGCCCGTTTGGGTCCCACCAGGTTGCGGCCATGGCAGAGAAATGGGCAATTTCCGCCGGATCAACGGAGGCTGATGTTTTTTCTGTGTCTGTCATTTTGCTTCATATCATTCATTCAGGCCCTAATTTAGTCAAACTTTCCTCATATTCCAGCAAAAAACATATTATATTGAATTGGCCACTTGCGCCATGCCCCCTTAAACGTATATGTATAGCGCGCATTCAGTCTGTCCAGCTTAAGGCAAAAGAGTTTAGCATGTCACGAATAGTAATGAAATTTGGCGGAACTTCTGTCGCCAATCTTGATCGGATACGGGCCGTTGCCCTGCGGGTCAAAAAAGAGACAGATGCCGGGAATCAGGTCGCCGTCGTGGTATCAGCCATGGCAGGCACCACGGATCAACTGGTCAAATGGACGGCGGAAGCATCCCCCATGCATGACGCCCGGGAATATGACACGGTGGTCTCGGCGGGCGAACAGATTACGGCGGGCCTGTTGGCACTCTGTTTGCAGAATATTGATGTTTCTGCCCGCTCGTGGTTGGGTTGGCAGGTGCCTTTCCGGACCAATAATATCCATGGTTCCGCCCGAATCGAGGATATTGACACCAGCCGGATGATTGAACGGCTGGAAGATAATATCGTTTGTGTGATGGCTGGTTTTCAGGGTATTTCCGATGATGAGCGTATTACCACTTTGGGGCGCGGCGGTTCGGATACCTCGGCGGTGGCGCTGGCGGCGGCTTTGAAGGCGGACCGCTGTGATATTTATACGGATGTGGAGGGGGTTTACACCACCGACCCCCGTATCGTGCCAAATGCGCGCAAGCTGGATAAAATTACCTATGAGGAAATGCTTGAGATGGCCTCTCTGGGGGCCAAAGTCCTGCAAACCCGGTCTGTGGCCATGGCCATGAATCACCGGGTGCGGATTCAGGTATTGTCAAGCTTTACAGATGCGCCGGGTACGCTGGTTGTTGATGAGGATGAAATTATGGAAAAACAAGTGGTTAGCGGCATAGCCTATGCCAAGAGCGAGGCCAAGATCACCTTGGTCGGTGTGGAAAACACCCCCGGTATCGCGGGGGATATTTTTGGTCCTCTTGCGGCGGGGAATGTGAATGTTGATATGATCATTCAGAATATATCCGAGGATGGCAAGAAAACCGACCTGACCTTTACTGTGCCGGAAAATGACGTGGACAAGGCAACGAATATCCTGAAAGAATCCGGTCATGTAAAATATGCCAAGCTGATGTCAGACCGGGAAGTGGTCAAGATTTCGGTTATCGGGGTTGGGATGCGGTCTCATGCCGGGGTGGCGGCGCGCATGTTTGAGACATTGGCGGCCAAGGGCATCAATATTCAGGTTATTTCCACCTCTGAAATTAAAATCAGCGTTTTAATCAGGGCGGAATATTACGAGCTGGCTGTTCGGGCATTGCATACGGTTTTTGGCCTTGATGCCCATCCGGAATAGGTATTTTTCATAGAGGGAGTGATAATCATGGGTAAGTCAGGTCAGGAACGGCTCGCGGCATTATGGCAGCGGGGCAAGGATTTTCTGGGCGTTGAATATGCCATTTTAGGCGGAGCCATGAGCTGGCTGTCGGAACGCCATCTGGTCTCGGCCATATCCAATGCGGGCGGTTTCGGGGTGATTGCCTGCGGCAGTATGACGCCGGACCTGCTGGATGGTGAGATAACGGCGACCAAGGCTATGACGAACAAGCCCTTTGCGGTTAACCTGATCACCATGCACCCTATGATCAGCGACCTTATTGATGTATGTCTGAATCAGAAAGTTACCCATGTGGTGCTGGCGGGCGGAATTCCGGCGGCGGCGGATATCAAACGGCTGAAAGACGGCGGGGCCAAGGTCATTTGTTTCGCACCGGCTTTGATTTTGGCCAAAAAACTGATCCGGTCCGGGGCTGATGCCATCGTGGTCGAAGGTTCCGAGGCGGGCGGGCATATCGGGCCGGTCTCCACATCTGTTTTGGCGCAGGAAGTTCTGCTTCATGTCACGGATGTGCCGGTTTTTGTCGCCGGCGGTATCGGGCGGGGTGAAACTATGGCATCTTATCTTGAAATGGGCGCGGCGGGCGTGCAGCTGGGCACGCTTTTTGTCTGTGCCACGGAATCCATCGCCCACGAAAATTTCAAAAAGGCCTTCATTCGGGGCAACAGCCGGGATGCCATAACGTCGATTCAACTGGACCCCCGTTTTCCGGTCATTCCGGTGCGGGCATTGAAAAACAAGGCATCAGAGGCTTTTCAGGAAGCCCAGCGTGATGTCATCGCCCGCTATCAGGGCGGCGAAATGGATATGAAAGAGGCCCAGCTTGCCATCGAACATTATTGGGCGGGTGCTTTGCGCAAAGCGGTGATTGACGGTGATGTGGAGGGCGGTTCTCTGATGGCCGGGCAGATTGTCGGCATGGTCAAGCAGGAACAATCGACGCAGGATATTATTGACGGTCTGGTGGAACAGGCGGTTGATTATTTATCTGACCAGTGATGTGTTATAAGACATTCAGATCGATATTTTATCGTAAACATAAGTTATCGGGATTTTGACGAGGAGGGGATTTAAGTGACTCCGGTTAACAATGCACCGCGTCAGCTATTAAGACGCCTGCATAGCATAATGGCGGGGGCCGGCAGTGCCGAACACCGCCTGACCGAAGTCGTGCGCCTTGTCGCCAGCAATATGATTGCCGAGGTTTGTTCGGTATATTTTATGCGCGGCGGTGAAATTCTGGAGCTGTTTGCCACCGAGGGTCTGAAAGAGGACGCGGTCCATAAAACCCGCCTTCGGGTTGGGGAAGGCCTTGTGGGCCATATTGCGGCGACCGCCCTGCCGTTAAACCTGTCCAATGCCCAAAAGCATCCAAAATTTGTTTACCGGGCAGAAACCGGTGAGGAAATCTATCATTCCCTGATGGGGGTTCCGATCCTGCGGTCGGGCAAGGTTGTCGGGGTTCTGGTGATTCAGAATAAGACCCAGCGCCATTATATGCAGGAAGAAAAAGAATCTCTGCAAACCGTGGCCATGGTTTTGGCGGAGCTGGTGGCCAGCGGTGATCTTCTTGACCCCCAGGAACATCAGGAAGCAACCCTAGAGCGGGCGGCCACCTCCCGCTTTGAAGGCATGGTCTTTGCCGAGGGTATGGCCGAGGGTGTTGCGGTTTTTCATGAGCCGAAAATAGAGGTGGTCAAACATCTGACTGATAATATTCCGCAGGAGAAGTCGCGCCTTGGGGCGGCCCTGAAATCCCTACAGGATCAGATAGAAGAAATGATGTCGG
Source organism: Sphingomonadales bacterium (assembly GCA_011051815.1). Taxonomy (GTDB): domain Bacteria; phylum Pseudomonadota; class Alphaproteobacteria; order Sphingomonadales; family Emcibacteraceae; genus Paremcibacter. The sequence continues at coordinate 4,323 of DRKK01000010.1, forward strand.
CGGAAGACATGCGCCATCAGGGCGACCATCGGGAAATTCTGGATGTTTACATGTTGTTCGCCAAGGACAAAGGCTGGCGATCAAAGATAGAAGACATCATCGATACCGGTCTGACCGCAGAAGCCGCCGTGGAAAAGGTTCAGCTTAACAACCGCGCCCGGATGCAACAGATGGACGACCCCTATATGCGGGAACGTCTGAGCGATCTGGACGATCTGGCTAACCGCCTGAACCGGCATTTGATGGGGCTGGTTAAAACCGCGGCTTCGGAAGACCTGCCCGATAAATTTATTCTGGTGGCGCAGAATATGGGCCCGGCAGATTTGCTGGATTATGACCGGGACAAGCTGTGCGGCGTGGTCTTGCAAAATGGATCGCAGACGGCCCATGTTTCTATTGTGGCCCGGGCGCTGGGTATTCCCATGGTCGGACAGATGGGGGATGCGGTTCTGACGGTGGCCGAGGGTGAGCGGGTGATCATCAACGGCGTTGATGGCATTGTCTATTTCTCTCCGCCCCCGGAAATATTGCAGAGCTACCGGGAAAATATCGAATCCCGAAATGTTCTGATGGCGGAATATGAGGCGCTTCGAGATAAACCGGCGGTCACATTGGATGGGACCGAGGTGGAATTGCTGGTTAATGCGGGATTGAGCATTGATATGGACGGCCTGAAACGGTCCGGGGCCAGCGGCGTTGGCCTGTTCCGCACGGAATTTCAGTTTATGGTCAGCGAATCTCTGCCCCGAGTGGGCCCGCAAGCCGACTTTTACCGGGACATGCTGGATGCTGCCGAGGGCAAGCCCTTGGTATTTCGGACGCTGGATATTGGCGGGGACAAGCCGGTGTCTTTCCTGAAACGGGATGATGAGGCCAATCCGGCGCTGGGCTGGCGCGCTATACGGATTGCCTTTGACCGTCCGGCCTTGCTGCGCTATCAGGTGCGCGCCCTGCTCAAAGCGGCAGAGAACCGGGAATTGAATATCATGTTTCCCATGATTTCCGACGTGTCAGAATTTAAAATGGCTCGGGAGATTCTGGATAAGGAAATCGCGCGCCAGAAAAAACGCAAAAGCCCTCTGCCGACAAAAATCCGGGTGGGGAGCATGCTGGAAGTTCCGGCCTTGATCTGGCAGCTGGATAATTTATTACCGCTGCTTGATTTTATTTCCATCGGCAGCAATGACCTGATGCAGTTTTTCTTTGCCTGTGATCGGGAAAACCCGAAATTGGCCGGGCGTTATGACCCTGTGTCACCGCCCGCATTATCTATGTTAAAATCGATCGTTGATAAATGTAACGCCTATGATATTCCCGTTACCCTGTGCGGGGAAATGGGGGGCAAGCCGATTACGGCATTGGCGTTGTTGGCCATTGGTTTTCGTCGCCTGTCCATAGCGCCGGCTTCTGTGGGGCCGGTAAAAATGATGATTCGCAGTTTAAACCTTGCGGAGATAGAGACTTTTGTTGCCGGGTTGCTGAGTCGTTCCGACCATAGCCTACGGGAATTACTAACCTCATTTGCCCGGGATCACGACATAAAAATCTAGTTCAGGGGGCTATTTTCCTTTAAATCACGTGTATTTGCAGTTTTTTGTTGACTCTTTAAATGAGTCTACGCTTCACTGTTCGCATAAAAATGAATAAAAGGTTAATTTTGTATCTTTTTGAGGAAAAAGTTTAATTATTTTGTCTCTTAAGGTTAACAAAATAGAAAACTATTCAGGGTAGGATTGCACTTTCGGATATATGGTGACGGGGGGTCACGATATTGCGCAAATTTTGATTCAAAGTTAGAACAAGATGGTTGATGTGGAATTAAGGGGTTTAGGGGAAGTTACGGGTGATGTGCGGGCACGTGATGTTGCTAGGACAACAATCACTGTCGGGCAAAAGCTTTCTCAGGCGCGTAAAGGTAGCCGGGTAACAGACCTGGAACAGATTTCCGAGGAGCTATGTATCCGGCCTCATTTACTGAGGGCGCTGGAGCAGGATGATTTTAATAAATTCCCGTCAGCCTGTTATGCTGCTGGTTTTTTGAAAAATTATGCCGCCTATCTTGGACTGAATGTGGCTCAGGTCATTGCGCAGTATAAAAATGAATTTCAGGGCAGTAATAAAAAAGTCGATCTGGTTTTTCTAAAAGTGGATGAAAATAATCATTCAACCCAGAAAAGAATCGTGTCACTGGCGATTCTGAGCATGATTGTTTTATACGGTACATGGTATTCCCTGCGTGGGGGGGATGGCATTTCACTATCCGCATTGCCGGATGTATCGGATGTGACATCTAATATTCTTGTATCAAGCATAGAAGACGATCAAAAAACACCTGAAAAAAAGACGGCCCTTGCGGATGACAAAGAGCAGAAATACTCGTTAGTCCAACAGGCAAATGCCGGTTTGGTATTAGAGCAGAGCAAAAAGCCTGCTATTCCCGCCACGCAGGTTCGCCTGACGGTGCAGCAGGATGCCTGGGTGCGTATTGTGGGCGCGGATAAGGAAATTCTGGTGGACCGGGTTTTGCTGGCCGGAGAAGAATTTTATATGACCGATCACAAAGACATGACCCTGATGACCAGCAATGCGGGTGCGGTGTCCGTCTATGTGGGCGGCAAGGCGGTTCAATCTTTCGGAAAACCTGGCGAAATCCGGGACAATATCAGCCTGAACCCACAGGATTTGCGCCTGAAGATGGCTCAACTTTCTTATTAATATCAAAAACATGACCTTGTCGCATGATTCCCCTTGATCTTCGGGGAAGTATTTCGCATGTTTAGGCCCGAAATACAGCTCACCTCTTTGGATATAGACAGAATATGAGTATCAGGCCCTACCGCGATATTATGCGCCGTTCGTCACGACAGATCATGGTCGGTGATGTTTCTGTGGGCGGCGATGCGCCGATCTCGGTGCAGAGCATGACCAATACATTGACCACGGATGTGGCGGCGACTATTGGTCAGATCAACCAGATGGCCGAGGCGGGCGTTGATATTGCCCGTGTCTCCTGCCCGGATGAAGGTTCCACAAAGGCCCTGAAAGAGATTATTGCCGAGGTCACGGTGCCGGTGGTGGCGGATATTCATTTTCATTACCGCCGCGCCATAGAGGCCGCCGAGGCCGGGGCCGCGTGCCTGCGGATTAATCCGGGCAATATTGGTTCTGCGGACCGGGTGCGGGAAGTTGTGGCGGCGGCAAAGGATCATGGCTGTTCCATGCGCATCGGGGTTAATGCCGGCTCGCTGGAAAAGCATCTTCTGGAACAGTTTGGCGAACCCTGCCCCGACGCCATGGTGCAAAGCGCGCTGGAACATGCCCGGATTCTGGAGGATAATGATTTTTTCGAGTTTAAGATTAGCGTCAAGGCCTCGGACGTCTTTTTGGCGGTGGCGGCCTATCAGGGGTTGGCGGAGGCCTGTGATTATCCGCTTCACCTTGGCATTACCGAGGCCGGGGCCTTGCGGGCCGGGACGGTAAAATCATCCATTGGGATGGGAATGCTGCTCTGGTCCGGGGTTGGCGATACGATCCGGGTGTCCCTGTCGGCGGATCCGGTGGAAGAAGTCAAGGTGGGCTTTGATCTGCTGAAAAGCCTTGACCTTCGTCATCGGGGGGTGCGCATTGTCTCCTGCCCGTCCTGTGCGCGGCAGGCCTATCCGGTGATCAAAACGGTGGAGATTCTGGAAAAGCGGCTTGAGCATATTTCAACGCCCCTGAGTCTGAGCATCATTGGCTGTGTGGTCAACGGCCCGGGGGAGGCCCGGGAAACCGACATTGGCCTGACCGGGGGTGGTAATGGCAACCATATGGTTTACCTGAACGGCATGTCCGACCACAAGATAGATGATGACAAGCTCGTGGATCATATTATAAGTCTTGTTGAGGAAAAAGCGGCCGCCTTGGAGGCGGAACAGAAAAAAGCATAAGGAGCAACAAGTGGCGAAATTACAGCCTGTTCGCGGTACCCATGATATTATGGGCGACAAGGCACGGACATTCCGGTTCATTCAGCAAAAATTTCAGGATATAGCCACCCGTTTCGGCCATCAGGAAATCAGCACGCCGATTTTTGAATTTACCGAGGTTTTTAACCGCACCCTCGGCGAAACATCCGACGTGGTGTCCAAGGAAATGTACACCTTTGAGGATCGGGGCGGTGAGCTTCTGACCCTGCGCCCGGAATATACCGCTGGCATTGCCCGGGCGTTTATTTCCAATGGATTGCAACAGTCCCTGCCCTGTAAATTTTTCGGCTTTGGCCCCATGTTCCGTTATGAGCGGCCCCAGAAAGGCCGCATGCGCCAGTTTCATCAAATGGATGTCGAAATCCTCGGCGTGCCGGAACCTCAGGCGGATATAGAGGTCTTGGCCATTGCCGCGACCCTGCTCACAGAACTGGGCCTGATGGATGACGTGACGCTGGAAATCAACAGTCTGGGCGATAGTGAGAGCCGCAATGCCTACCGGGATGCGCTGGTGACTTATTTTACCGCTCATAAAAACAGCCTCAGCGACGACAGCCTGGCCCGTCTGGACAAAAATCCCATGCGCATTTTGGACAGCAAAGACGACGGAGACCGCGAGCTGGTGAAAGACGCGCCGCGTATTTCCGACTATTACAATGAGACAACCAAAGAATTTTTCGCGGCGGTATTGTCGGGGCTGGATGCGCTGGGCATTGACTATGTCATCAACGAACGGCTGGTGCGCGGCCTTGATTATTACAGCCATACGGCCTTTGAATTTGTCACCACCAAGCTGGGCGCGCAGGGAACGGTGCTGGCTGGCGGGCGTTATGACGGCCTGATTGAAAAGATGGGCGGTCCGGCAACGGCCGGCATCGGCTGGGCTGCGGGCATGGAACGGCTGGCGGAACTTGTCGCACCGGACTTAATGCCGGGTGCGCCCCGCCCTATTGCCATAGTTCCCGTGGGTGCGGCGTGCCAGACAGAGGCTTTGAAGCTGGCGCAGGACTTGCGGGTGGCGGGTTTTGCGGTTGATATGTCTTACCGGGGCAATATGGGCAAGCGCATGAAACGGGCCAACAAGGCCCATGCCCTGGTCGCCGTTCTGATCGGCGAAGATGAGCTGGCGCGGGGGGCGGTAACGGTCAAGATTTTTGATGATGGCAGCCAGAGCGAGGTGGCGCTGGATCAGGTCATGACTCATTTACAGGACATTCAGCAATGATCCCACAGGAAAGACTACAACAGCTGATCACCCGCCATGAGGAGCTGGAACATATGATGTCCGGCGGCAATATGTCGTCCGAGGATATTGTCACAACGTCCAAGGAATATGCCGAACTAACCCCCATTGTAAAGGCGGCAAAGGACTATATGGTTATGGTTCGGGAGATGGCCGAGCTGGACGAAATGATCGCCGATAAGGACGGGGATGGAGAAATGCGGGAGCTGGCAGAAATGGAACTGCTGGACCTGAAAAAGAAATTACCTGATATGGAACGGGCCGTGGAAATCATGCTGCTGCCTAAAGATGTGGATGATGACAAGAACGCCCTGCTTGAAATCCGCGCTGGCACGGGCGGTGATGAGGCGGCATTATTTGCTGGTGATCTGTTCCGTATGTATCAACGTTTTGCCCAATTACAAGGCTGGAAGTTCGAGGTGGTAAGTGCCTCGGCCAGCGATGTGGGTGGCTTTAAGGAAGTGATTATCTCTGTGGCGGGCAAGGGGGTATTTGCCATGTTGAAATATGAATCCGGTGGCCATCGGGTGCAACGGGTACCGGAAACGGAAACTGGCGGCCGTATTCATACCTCTGCGGCAACCGTAGCCGTCATGCCTGAGGTGGAGGAAGTGGACATCAAGCTGGACGATAAAGACATCCGCATTGATATTTTCCGGGCCAGCGGCCCCGGCGGCCAGAGTGTTAATACCACGGACAGTGCCGTGCGTCTGACCCACCTGCCCACCGGGATCACCGTTCAGCAACAGGATGAAAAGTCCCAGCTTAAAAACCGGCAAAAGGCCATGAAAGTTCTGATGGCGCGGGTTTATGACGCGGAACGGGCCATCCGGGATGCGGAACGCGCGGCGACACGTAAAGAACAGGTGGGCAGTGGTGATCGGTCTGGCCGTATCCGC
>DRKK01000011.1 GCA_011051815.1 Sphingomonadales bacterium
ATCTGGGTGGTATAGCTAAGGGCCAGATTAAGGCTGTAATCCGGTGTGGACGGCGAGCGTGCACCGCCAACAATCTTTGAGTCTGTAACTCCAAGGCCGCCACTCAGCTCCAACCCCTCAGCCAACAGGGCGACAATTTCAAGCTCGCCGCCATTGATATTGGATTCCGGCACGTTGGTAGTCTGCCGAAAAGGAGCCGTAGCGATAATAGAAGTGAATTGTTGATTGGAATAATCAATATGGAAGATGGCCCCGTTCAACCGCACCCGCCCATCGGCCAGCATGGATTTAAACCCGAATTCAAAGTTTTTGGTATTTTCCGGCGCGGTCAGATTGCCCGTATTATAGAAGCCGAAACGGAAACCTTCACTATAGGTCAAATAGGTCATCACATCATCATTCCACTGGTAGGCCAGTTGGACTTTTGGTTGCCATCTGTCATGCGTCGCTTTCTGGGTCTGAAGACCATCCGGTGTCGGGACCACAGTGGATAAAGTTAAATCTGTATATTGTGTTGTATCAAGATTATCCTTGTCATACCGCAAGGCCGCCGTCAGCTCCAATTTGTCTGTAATATCATAGTTCACCTGCGCAAAGGCACCCCATGCCTTGTCATTACGCACATCAGGACGATTGAGGAAGCGCACCAGGTTGGCCTCAACCCGTTCTGTTCCCTGAAGCAAACCGCCCACACTCAGCAGATTTACAATCTTGCGGTCCAGATAGGACATGCCAACCATCCAGCGGAATCTCTGATCCGTATTGGAGGTAAAACGCGCATCCTGTGTGAAACTCTCAAAATTATCCATCAAATCCTGAAAGGCATCGGTAAAGGCATCACCCGGTGCCCCGACTGAAAAGCCAAACAGGGAAATTGCTGGTGGTTTCTGCCATGAAACGGAGCCAAACAAGTCCTGATTTATATCACTGTAACCGGTGACGGAGGTAAATGTCCCCGCATCGGTTTCCCAGTCAATCTTTGCGGAAATTTCCGTAAACGTCCGGTTTTCCTTGCCCACAATACCCCGCGCTGGTCCGGGGGCCGCGGGCGTGTCAAAGACTTCCAGTAAATTAGCACTGCTGACAAGTTCCTGGTCGGCCGCCCCGGCGGTGATGTCCGAATAGGAAGCCTGAAGATCAATGGTTACATCCTCAAAATTAAACAGCAGGCGGCCCCGAACCGTGGCCTGTTCCTCAAAATCAAGGCCAACCCCGTCGGTGCTTTTGATCAGACCATCCGTATTGCGGTAATAGGCCCCGATCCTGAACAGGATTTTATCCTCAACCAAGGGTCCGGAAATGGCCCCGGACAGCTTGAGGTCATTGGCTCTGGCATAGGATGCCTTGATCTTGCCTTCCAGCTCATTGGTTGGTTTTTTGGTAACTACATTGATCGCTCCGGCGATAGCACCGGCCCCATAAAGCGCGCCTTGCGGGCCTTTCAGCACCTCAATGCGTTCAATATCCATCAGTGCGCCCTGATTAATGGCGTCAAGAGAGCCTGCCTGCACCCCGTCCACCACATAGGTTACCGGCGCCCAGCCCTGTTGTCCGGTGGTGATACCGCGCATGGTGATGAAAGTAACACCCGCCCGAAAAGTTTCCCGTATAGAAATATTGGGCGTCAGGTCGATAAAATCCTGAACATCGTCAATTCCGGCATTCTCAATGGTTACCGCATCAAAGGCGGTGACGGAATCCGGCACGGCCTGAAGGTTTTCTTCCCGCTTCCGCGAGGTGACCACGATCTCCTCAAGGGTTAAGGTATCACCCGCCGCCGCATCGGCAGCCCTTGTCGGAACGGTTAAGGACATGGATAAAGCGGTTGAGGCTATCAGTCCCTGTATCATCATTTTACGCATTGTGTCGTCTCCCTTAGAGTTAGCTTATATTAATATGGTTATAGATTTTCAATGGGGATGAAGTCTTCATCCAGTCCAAATTTCCGAGGCCCGAAAACCGCCAAAGCCTCCGGCGTACGCATAATCGGCGCGGCAGAGGTGCCAATGATCTTTAGGCGCTGCCCGTATCTGAGATGTTCCACCGGAATGGGCTCTGCCGTTTCCCGGTCAACCATGCAAATTAAATCCGGAACAATGGCTTTGATCACACCATTTTCCCTGGCAATCAGATGTTCATTCTGAAACATAATTTCCATCTGCCGCCCGGAGCCGTCCATGGCCGACATCAGGCAATGACCAATGGCAAAACCCTTTGTGGTTTCCCGGCGCAGATCCGTGACCTTGCCATCAAATAAAACCTTCGCATGATTGTAATAGGGCGTGGTTTGCAGATATTGAATGAGAGCCTCTACCGGATTGCCCGTCGTACGGCCTTCCCGGATGGCGGTACCAATCCCCAGCGCCAGCGACAGGGTGCCGTGAACGCCGTAATCCTTTACCTGACGTCCGGTCAGGGGATAGGCTGACAGCATCACGCTCAGCCCCATCTGAATGGCGATGGACCGCACGATGCCCTCGGCACGGGCGGGGGTATCGGCCTCAACCACCACCGAGTTCAGATGCTCATCCGTGACCACCAGCGGGGTCGCCGAACAGCCATAAACGCTGAAAGTCACCATCTGAATTTCCGGAAAGGCCCGGCCCATACCGTCCGCATCAATGATCGGCAGACCAAGCCGCGCCGCCGCCAT
>DRKK01000012.1 GCA_011051815.1 Sphingomonadales bacterium
GGTTCTGGGCGAGAACTATCCTAATTCAGAATGGTATAAATTCAGTTATGATCTGATGCAGAAATATAACGTGCAGAAACCTTAATGAACGGGGATTCATCGGTCCCAAATGCTCAATAGTCTGACAATACATAATATTGTTCTTATCGACCGGCTTCATATTGATTTTGAGGAAGGTCTATGTGTGTTGAGCGGTGAGACCGGGGCCGGAAAATCAATTCTGATGGATAGTTTGGGGCTGGCCATGGGCGGGCGTGGTGGTCGGGAACTTGTCCGCCATGGTACCGATCAGGCCAGCGTCACAGCCGATTTTTACCTGCCGGACAGCCACATGATCTGGTCTTTTCTTGACGGACAAAGCCTGTCCCATGAGGGTGGGCAGATCATCCTGCGCCGAAGCTTGAGCCGGGATGGGCGCAGCCGGGCCTATATCAATGATCAACCGGTGAGCATTACCTTGTTGCGGGAGGTGGGGGATATGCTGGTTGAAATTCATGGCCAGCATGATGAGCGCGGTCTGCTCAATGCCGCAGGCCACCGGAAAATACTGGACGATTATGGCCATTATGACCCCTTGCGGGCGGCGGTCCGTCAGAGCCATCAAAATCTGATCAGCCTTGAAAATCTACTGGCCGAGGAAGAAGCCAAACTGGCAAAAGTGAAGGCCGATGAGGATTATATCCGTCATAACCTGCAGGAGCTTGAGGCCTTATCCCCCATTTCCGGTGAAGAAAATCAGCTGGCCGATGAGCGCAGTCGCATGATGCAGGGGGAACAGATGTCCGATGGCCTACAGGATATTCTATCCGGGCTTTTGAATAAAAATGGCATTGATGCGGCCTTGCGCTCGCTGCTTCGGCGGCTTTCGCGAATGGCGGGGCAGGATAGGGGTATTCTGGACCCGGTGGTCAATTCACTGGACCGGGCGGCCAATGAAACCTCGGACGCCATAGCGGGGCTTGAGGAAATTTTACGTAATCTGGAATTTAACCCCCATGAGCTGGAAAATACCGAGGAGCGGCTTTTTGCGCTCCGGGCGGCGGCGCGTAAGCATAATTGTCTTGTGGATGATCTGGCCCAGCTGTTAAGGGATTTTGAACAGCAGCTCCGCGCCCTTGAGTTTGGGGACGGGGAAGTGCATCGGCTCAAGGCGGAAATCACTGTCGCCCGGGCAAATTTTGATCAGGCCGTTGCCGATTTATCCGCCGCGCGCGCAGAGGCAGCAGAGATGCTGGATCAGCTGGTGAACGGGGAATTACCGCCGTTAAAAATGGAAAAGGCCCGTTTTCGTACGCAATTGGTGCCGCTGGACCGGGACGAATGGGGCAGTGACGGTGGGGAGCGCATTGAATTTCAAATTTCCACCAATCCCGGCGCGCCTTTTGGTGGTTTGATCAAGGTGGCGTCCGGCGGCGAGCTTTCCCGCTTTATTCTGGCCCTGAAAGTGGTTCTGGCCCGTAAAACCACTGTGCCCACTTTGGTTTTTGACGAGATCGACCGGGGTGTCGGCGGGGCGGTGGCCGATGCGGTGGGGGAACGGCTGAAACGTCTGGCGGATGAGGCTCAGATTCTGGTGATCACCCATTCACCGCAGGTGGCGGCGCGGGCGGCCAATCATTGGCTGATTGAAAAGGCGGAAAAACAAGTGGGCGGCGACGTCTTTACCAATATTATTTCGCTGGATCAGGACCGTCGGCAGGAAGAAATCGCCCGCATGCTGGCCGGGGCCAAAATCACCGATGCGGCCCGGGCCGCCGCTGCCAGCCTGATCCGGGGATAGTCATGAATGATATTCATTCCATACCCGTAACGAAATTGGATGAAGTACAGGCAGGTCAGGAACTGGCCTATTTATCTGCTGAAATTGTCCGCCATGACGCGCTGTATCATGGGCAGGATAATCCGGCTATAAGTGATGCTGACTATGATGCGTTACGAAAGCGTAACAAAGAAATTGAAACCCGATTCCCCCATTTGATCCGGGACGATAGCCCGGACAAAAAGGTGGGCAGCCCGTTGCCCCAATCCAGTGGATTTCAGAAGGTGGCGCATCGTCGCCCCATGCTGTCTCTGGACAATGCCTTCAGCCCGGAAGATGTATTTGAATTCGTTGCGCGCGTGAAACGATTTCTGAATCTGCCCGATGAGATGATTTCATTGATGGCGGAGCCGAAGATTGACGGCCTGTCCGCTTCGCTCCGCTATGAGAAGGGTATTTTTGTCCAGGGGCTGACCAGAGGTGACGGCAAAGTCGGGGAGGATATTACCGAAAATTTGAAAACGATTGCGGATATCCCCAAAAAACTGATCGGCACGGGCTGGCCCGATGTGCTGGAAATTCGCGGTGAGGTCTATATGGCCAAAGAAGACTTTTTTGCCCTTAATGCCCGGCAGGAAGCGGCCGGAAAGCCCCCCTTTGCCAATCCGCGCAATGCTGCGGCGGGATCACTTCGTCAATTGGATAGCAGGATTACGGCCCGGCGCAATTTGCATTTTTTCGCCTATGGTTGGGGTGAAATTTCCACAGAATTTGGGCCTACGCAACAGGCTTGTTTTCAGAAAATGCACGATTGGGGCTTTGAGGTCAATAATCTGGCCCGCCTGTGTGACGGTGCGGCGGCGGCCATTGCCCATTATGACCTGATCGCCGAACAGCGGGCGAAATTGCCCTATGACATTGACGGGGTGGTTTATAAGGTAAACCGGCTGGACTGGCAGGAACGGCTGGGTATGGTGGCCCGCGCGCCGCGCTGGGCCATTGCTCATAAATTCCCGGCGGAAAAGGCCCGCACCACGCTCAATGACGTGGATTATCAGGTGGGAAGGACCGGGGTGATCACGCCAGTGGCCCGGCTGACCCCGGTGACCGTTGGCGGTGTGGTGGTGTCCAACGCGACCTTGCATAATGCCGATGAAATCGCCCGATTGGGCCTGAAAATAGGGGATGAAGTGATCATCCAGCGGGCCGGGGATGTGATCCCGCAGGTGGTGGCGGTGGCCAAAACAACGGAC
>DRKK01000013.1 GCA_011051815.1 Sphingomonadales bacterium
ACAGGCGGATATGGAAAAGCTGGCTGCTGACTTTATGGCGGTTATCCGTAAAGAAGGAATGAAGGGTTATCAAACAGAACTGTTATGGCCACTCTATTCACAGGATATTTCACGGGGAACTTTTTACTGGTCTACCTCTGCGCCCAGTGCAGCAAAGTCAGCTGGTTTGGAAGAATTCTGGGGTGATAGTGAGGCCAATAAGGACATTCGGGAGAGGTTTGGCAAGATGGCCCAATGCGAATCCGGTAGCGTTTATACGGTGAGCGATATAAAATAAATTTCGCCTTCGACTAAGTATTATCTGCCTAGGGTATCCTGTTTGAAACCGGGGTATCTTTTTTTTTGATATTGAGGCTTTTTCACCTTCTTTTGTTTGTTGCCAGTATGTTAGGCTGAGGATTAAAGCTAGATCAAAACGGGAACCAGAAACAAAAAAAAATCCAGCCGGGTCCGACTAAGTCCTTGAAAATAATGGTGCCCCCACACAGACTCGAACTGCGGACCTACTGATTACAAATCAGTTGCTCTACCAACTGAGCTATAGGGGCTTCTTGTCATTGTGCCGTATGGCACCTGAAAAGTAGGCGCAACCTAGGGGGCTTTGAGGGTAAAATCAAGCAAAAAATAATAAAATTTCAGACCGGATTTATCCGGAAAATTCATAGAGGGCAATGGCAGCAGCGTTGGATACATTCAGGCTTTCCACCGTCCGCCGGATGGGTAGATTGATCAATGCATCGCAATGGGCGCGGCTTCCCTTGCGCAATCCCCGTCCCTCTGCCCCCATGACAAGGGCGATGTTTTTGCCGAAATTTGTCTCCCGGATCGACATTTCCGCCGCGCCGTCCAGCCCAAGACGCCAATAGCCCATCTCGGCAAGGCTATCCAGAGCGCGGCTCAGGTTGGTGACCCGGACCCAGGGCAGGACTTCTAGTGCGCCGGAGGCCGATTTGGCCAAGGTTCCGGATTCCGGCGGGGCATGACGGTCGGTGGTGATGATAGCCTGAGCACCAAAGGCGGCGGCAGAGCGGATGATGGCGCCCACATTATGGGGATCGGTGACCTGATCCAGTATCAGGACCATATGTGAGCCATTGCCGGTAATGTTACAACTATCCGCGAGGTCCACGCCTGGCAGGGGACTGGTCAGGAGCGCGATACCCTGATGGACACAATCGGCGGGCAAGAGCTTTTCCAATATATCCGGCAGGATGATTTCAGGATTTAACGGCCGGATATTCTGGTTGATTTCGCTGAAATCCGTTAGATATTGATCCGCGCCCCTCTTGGTCACCACAAGTCTTTTCAAGGGCCGGGCGGGGTTGTTTAGCGCCGCCAGCACCGGATGTTTGCCAAACAGCCACAGGTCGGTATTTCTGCCGGTCTTTATATCCTGTTTGCTGGCGGGGTGACGGATCTGATTACGATCTGAAGCTGGGCCAGAATTATGCCCAGAATTATGTCCAGAATTATATCCAGAATCATGCCCGGAATTCCGGGCGGTTTTCCGCTGTGATTTTTGGGGGCTTTTGGGCCGGTGTGATCCATGCCGTCTAGCCTTTTGATCTTTCTTGCTCATGCCCCCTGCTATAAGCTACTCTTTGTTATAGAGCAACAGATTAACGCGCTTAAGCAGGTGATTTTCCGGACAAATATTGGTGGAAAGAGCCTTATCTTCAAAATTCGTTTGACATGACAAAATAAATGTCCATATTGCGGCTTCACAACTGTTATATTTTTATAATGGTTAGGCCTGATCCGTGGAGGGGTGGCCGAGTGGTTAAAGGCACCAGACTGTAAATCTGGCCGCATAGCGTACACAGGTTCGAATCCTGTCCCCTCCACCATTTTCCTTGTGACCTTCTTTCGGGAAAGATATAAGGAGCAGTAAGTTATGCGGGCGTAGCATAATGGTAATGCAGCAGCCTTCCAAGCTGAATACGAGGGTTCGATTCCCTTCGCCCGCTCCAGAATGAAATGCGGTGAATGCGGCACGTCTCTTGTATCTGTGACCCATTCGCTGACTTGATTTGTTTAGGGGAAATGATTCCCTTTATATTTTTTTAAGGTGCGAAGACTATGGCTAAAGAGAAATTTGAACGTAACAAGCCGCATTGTAACATCGGTACAATCGGCCATGTTGACCACGGCAAGACGACGCTGACGGCTGCGATCACGAAAGTGCTTGCGGAAAGCGGCGGTGCAGACTTTGTTGATTTTGCAAATATCGACAAGGCACCGGAAGAGCGTGAGCGGGGGATTACGATCTCCACATCCCATGTTGAGTATGAAACAGAGAAGCGGCATTATGCCCATGTTGATTGCCCGGGCCATGCGGACTATGTGAAGAATATGATCACCGGCGCGGCGCAAATGGACGGCGCGATCCTGGTTGTGAATGCGGCTGATGGCCCCATGCCCCAGACCCGCGAGCATATCCTGCTTGCCCGTCAGGTTGGTGTGCCGGCTCTGGTTGTTTACCTGAACAAAGTTGATCAGGTTGATGACGAAGAGCTGCTTGAGCTGGTTGAAATGGAAATCCGTGAGCTTTTGAGTGAATATGAATTCCCGGGCGACGATATTCCCATCATTGCCGGTTCTGCTCTGGCAGCCCTTGAAGGTCGTGATGATGAGATCGGCAAGCAAAGCATCCTGAAATTGATGGAAGCTGTTGATGACTATATTCCCCAGCCCGAGCGTGCGGTTGACGGTGCGTTCCTGATGCCGATTGAAGATGTGTTTTCCATCTCCGGCCGGGGTACGGTTGTAACGGGTCGTGTTGAGCGCGGTATTGTCAAGGTTGGTGACGAAGTTGAAATCGTTGGCATCAAAGACACAACGAAAACGGTTGTTACCGGCGTTGAAATGTTCCGCAAGCTTCTGGATACCGGTGAGGCGGGTGATAACATTGGCGCCTTGATCCGCGGCGTTGCCCGTGATGAAGTTGAGCGCGGTCAGGTTCTGGCCCATGTTGGCACGATCACGCCTCATGCCAAGTTCAAGGCTGAAGCTTACATCCTGTCCAAGGATGAAGGCGGTCGTCATACACCATTCTTCACCAACTATCGTCCTCAGTTCTACTTCCGGACGACGGATGTGACGGGAATTGTGACATTGGACGATGGTGTTGAGATGGTAATGCCGGGCGATAATGTTACAGTTAATGTTGAGCTTATCTGCCCGATTGCCATGGACGAAGGTCTACGCTTTGCCATCCGCGAAGGTGGCCGCACCGTTGGTGCCGGCGTCGTCGCAAGTATCATTGAATAA
>DRKK01000014.1 GCA_011051815.1 Sphingomonadales bacterium
ACAAAACCGGAGATGAAAAATGATCAGGATAGTTGCAGGTTTTTTTGTTTTAATGGTGATGATTTCTGCGGGGACCGTTTACAGTCTCAAGGAGACAACCGAACGGCTTGAGGCCCGCAAACAACAGCTTTCCGCCAAAATTTTAAAAGACCGTTCCGCCATCAAGGTTTTGCGGGCGGAAATGGCCTATTTGTCGCAACCAGAACGTCTGCAAAAGTTGAGCAAGCGGTTTCTGGCGCTCTCTCCCCTGCGTCCCTATCAGATGGCGTCTTCGATCAATGGTATCGCGGGCCGGGACGGGGTTCAGCGGGTCTCTCTGCCGGTGGATGAATTTCCTGTGTTATTGCCACAGGAAAAACCCCGTTTTGAGAAAAAGAATTTTGATCGACCAACCGTGCTGGCCTCTTTTCCGGTGACCCGAAAGCAACCAATCCAGAAAACTGAAGATAAAAAGGCTGACTTTTATGAGCGCATCTCCCTTAAATTGGAGACAGAGAAATGAGATCAGCCGACCTTCATATTGAAGGGGCCAAATACGCCGCCATAGAGGTGGCGCGCAATCGTCTGCTCGTGCCGGTGTTTTTGTTTGTGTTGTGTTTTTCCGTATTGGCTGTTCGGCTGGTGTCCATCAGTATGTTTGAGGATATTTCAGACCGGATCACACAGGTCGGGTCTGACAAGGTGGAAATCGTCCGGGACCGGGCCGATATATTGGACCGTAACGGCATCATTCTGGCAACAAACCTGTCGGCGCCCTCATTGGCGGTGCGGCCCAGGCTGATCACGGACCCTCTGGAGGTGGCCGGGAAAATTGTTGCTGTCCTGCCGGAATTGAATCGGACACGGGTGTTGAACAAGCTCAAATCGTCCCGGCATTTTCTCTATCTTAAACGTAACCTGACCCCGAAACAGGTCTGGAAGGTCAATGCGCTGGGGGAACCGGGCCTTATTCTGGAGGAGGCGGAAAAACGGGTTTACCCGCAGGGGCGGCTTGCTTCGCACGTGCTGGGTTATGTGGATGTGGATAACAAACCACAGGCCGGGGTTGAAAAATTCTTTAATGATCACCTGTCAAATCCGGAACGCTCGAACGAGCCGCTTTATCTGTCCCTTGACCTGCGGGTGCAATATATCATGCGTGAGGAACTGAGCCGCGCTATGGAAAAATTCTCCGCCAAGGGGGCTGCGGGAATCGTGATGGACGTCAATACGGGCGAAGTGCTGGCCATGACGTCCCTGCCGGATTTTGATGCCAATGAATCCATTCGTCCCGGCGCACCGGAAATGAAAAACCGCAATATTCTGGAGCCCTATGAAATGGGGTCCGGTTTCAAGAGCTTTACCATTGCCATGGCGCTGGATTCCGGGGTGGTTAAATTGAATGACGGCTTTGATGCGACGGAACCTTTAAAAGTTGGGGGCCGGACTATCCATGATGACCACGCCAAGAAACGGGTCTTGACCGTGCCGGAGATATTTACCTTCTCGTCCAATATCGGGGCCTCGTTGATTATCCGGGAAGTAGGTATTGATCGTCAGAAAACCTATCTTGAGAGGTTCGGCATGTTTGACAAGCCGAATATAGAGCTGACCGGCCTGTCCCGGCCTATCCTGCCCCGCCGGTGGGGGGAAATTCAATCCATGACCGTTTCCTACGGCCACGGCATTGCCGTCACACCGTTGCATCTGGTGTCGGGAATTGCCGCTGTGGTCAACGGCGGACGCCTTATTCCTGCCACCTTGGTCAGCCATGATCATGATCAGTCACAGGACGCCTATGATGGGGCAGGCGTGCAGATTATTTCTTCGGACACCAGCCGGAAAATGCGGGATTTGATGCGGCTTGCTGTGGACTATGGCAGTGGTGCCAATGCCCGGGTTGACGGCTACCGCGTGGGCGGTAAAACCGGGACGGCGGAAAAGGTGGTCGATGGCCATTACAGCCGGACAAATAAAATCACATCCTTTGTTGGTGTTTTTCCCATGGATAACCCGAAATATGTGGTTTTCGCCATGCTAGATGAGCCACAGGGTACGGAAGATACTTTCTATAGGGCCACAGGCGGCTGGATTGCGGCCCCGGTGGTGGGCAAAGTAATCCGCCGGATTGGCCCCATGCTGGGGGTGGTGCCAGAGGTCGGTATAGAAGAAAGATTTCAGGATTTGATTCTGATCGGTAACAAAAGAGATTAACGCGAACAAGGTTTAAGAAACGGCGCAAAATGAAACTATCTGAACTGCTACAGGATACAGCAACAGACCGTGATATGGAGATCACTGGCCTGACTGCGGACAGCCGGGCGGTTAAGGCAGGGTTCCTTTTTGCCGCTCTTCCCGGTACGCAAATAGACGGGGCGAAATTTATCGGTGATGCCATAAAGGCGGGGGCGGCGGTGATCTTGTGCCGCCCGGATGCGGTGCTTGATGATGACAGCGTGATCTGGATTACAGACCCTATTCCGGCGCGGCTGTTCGCCCATATTGCTGGGCGTTTTTTTGAGCGTAAGCCTGATGTTATCGCGGCGGTAACCGGCACCAATGGTAAGACATCCGTTGCCTCTTTCACCCGTCAGATTTGGGAATATATGGGCCATAAGGCCGGAACCGTGGGTACGCTGGGGATCAGCGGTCCGGGCATTGAGCGAACTACTGGTATGACCACGCCGGATCCGGTAACCCTGCAATCGGCCTTAAGTGATCTTTGTGATGCGGGGGCAAGCCATGTGGTGTTTGAGGCGTCAAGCCACGGGCTGGCTCAATATCGTCTGGACGGTATCAATGTGTCGGCGGCGGCTTTTACCAACCTGACCCGCGATCATTTTGACTATCACGGCAGTCAGGAAAATTACTATTACGCCAAGGCCCGCCTGTTTGGCGAGGTCATGAAGCCGGGCAGTGTGGCCGTCCTCAACGCGGATTGTCCGCTGGTGATGGAGGTGGCCGATATATGTTGGGCCAGAGGTCACCGGGTGATCACGGTTGGCCATCATACAGGCGATATTCGCCTGCTCCGCCAGCGCAGCAATGACACGGGGCAGGAGCTTACTATAAGCTATGGTCCGGAAATCTATGATTTAACCTTACCGCTGACCGGATCGTTTCAGGCCATGAATGCCCTGATGGCGGCGGGTCTTGTCATCGGCAGTGGCGGCGATGTGGCCCGGACTTTCAAGGCCCTGTCCTACCTCAAAGCGGTGCCGGGCCGGATGGAGCAGGCGGGACGCCATGCTTCCGGGGCCAGAATTTACGTGGATTATGCCCATACGCCTGATGCTTTGGAGGTTGTCCTGAAAGCTATCCGGCCCCATACCTGGAACAGGCTGTCGGTGGTTTTCGGCTGCGGCGGCGACCGGGACAAGGGCAAACGCACCATCATGGGCAGGATTGCCACCGAATATGCCGACCGGATATATGTGACCGATGATAACCCGCGCACAGAGAATGCGGCTCAAATCCGGGCCGAGATCATGGCCGGATGCCGGGGAGCCACAGAAATTGCCGACCGGGCTGAGGCCATTCGCGCGGCGGTGAATATGCTGGATAAGGGTGATATTCTGCTGGTGGCGGGTAAGGGCCATGAGCAGGGACAGATTATCGGTGATGTTACCCGGCCTTTTGATGACAGGTCTGAAATCCGTTCCGCTCTGACGGCACAATCCTGTGATTTGCCAGAGGGGAGGCGGGCATGAGTATGACACCATTGTGGACAGCATCGGAAATCGCCCGGATATTCGCCGTGGATATGGATGGCCCGTGGCAGTGTCAGGGTATTTCCATCGACAGCCGGAGTGTTGAGGATGGTGATCTTTTCTTCGCTCTGATCGGCCCTAATTCAGACGGGCATGATTATGTGAAGATGGCCATTGCCAAAGGCGCCGTTGCCGCCGTGGTCAGCAAGCCAGTGGCGGGACTTGACCCCAAACTACTGATTATGGTGCCCGATGTGAAGGCCGCCCTGGATGATCTGGGCCGGGCGGGCCGTGCCCGGGCGCAGGTTCCTATCATCGCCATCACCGGAAGTGTGGGCAAGACCGGCACCAAGGAGGCCCTGAAAAATGCCCTGAATCATAACCGGAAAGTTCATGCCAGCGTGCTGAGCTATAACAATGACATCGGGGTTCCCTTGTCATTGGCGCGCATGCCCCGGGATGCGGATTACGGTATATTCGAGCTCGGCATGAATCATGCGGGCGAGCTGACTCCGCTGTCCAAAATGGTTCGGCCCCATGTGGTGATGATCACCACCGTGGAATTGGCCCATAGTGAATTTTTCAAGGATGTGGCGGCCATCGCCGATGCCAAGGCGGAAATTTTTGACGGCCTGGAGCCGGGCGGTACGGTGATCCTTAACCGGGACAATGGGCAATATGGCCGTCTGCGGGATAAGGCCGTGGCTCTTGGCATTGACAAGATCATTTCCTTTGGCTCCGATGAGGCGGCTGATGTGCATATTCTGCGGCAGGTGTTTCATAATACCTGCAGCTGTGTCATCGCCCGGGTCTTGGGTCATGTTATGACTTTCAAGGTGGGGATGCTGGGCCATCACTGGGTTATGAACAGTCTGGCTATTCTGGCGGCCGTGGGGGCGGTCGGCGGCGATATTGGGCTTGCGGGGCTGGGGCTTGCGCATATGAAACCGCTGAAGGGGCGCGGTCGGCGGCATCAGATCTTTCTGGATATGTCCGGGGAGGCCTCAATCCTGCTGATAGATGAAAGCTATAACGCCAATCCGGCGTCCATGCGCGCGGCGCTGGAGACTTTGGAACAGACCTCAAAGCAAACGCGGGCAAGACGGATTGCGGTATTGGGCGATATGGCGGAGTTGGGCGACAAAAGCGCGGATTTGCACGGCGCGTTGGCTGAGGTAATCAAGGATAATAATATTGACCGGGTCTATACGGTTGGTCCTCATATGAGGAAACTGTTTGAACGTCTGCCAGAATTTCGGCGCGGGGGCCATTTTGATGGCCGCCGAGCGCTGGAAATGAAACTGATGCAGGATTTGCGGGCCGGGGACATTGTGATGGTCAAAGGCTCAAACGCAAGCGGCATGAATAAAGTTGTAGAAAAAATACAGGATATGGAAGCCACGGATGTGAAGCAGGCCATATGAGGGACAAGACCAGATGCTATATCATTTTTTATATCCGTTAAGCGATGATTACGGAATATTCAACCTGTTCAGATATCTGACCTTTCGGGCGGGCGGGGCCTTGATGACGGCCTTTCTAATCAGCTTTCTCTGTGGCCCTTCGGTCATCGGAATGCTGAAAAAGAAACAGAAAATGGGCCAGCCCATCCGGCTGGACGGGCCGGAAGGCCATCTGTTGACCAAACAGGGTACACCGACCATGGGCGGTTTCCTGATTTTATTGGGTATGTCGGTGGGCACCCTGCTGTGGACAGATTTAACCAATCAATATGTTTGGGCCTGTTTGGTGGTGACCACAGGCTTTGGCTTGATCGGTTTTCTGGATGATTATCATAAAATCACAAAGTCCAGCTCGGACGGGGTATCGGGGCGTATGAAGCTGCTCATGGAAATTATCGTGTCGGCTATCGCGGTATTGATCATCATGGATAAAGCGGGGGACGGGATAAATACGCAGCTCGCCCTGCCGTTATTCAAGAATGCCCTGATTGATCTGGGCTGGTTTATGGTGCCCTTTGCTATCTTTGTTTTGGTGGGGGCCTCCAACAGCGTGAACCTGACCGATGGTCTGGACGGACTGGCGATCATGCCGGTGATTATCGCCTGCGGCACCTTTGCTCTGATAGCCTATCTGGTAGGCAACAGCGTTTTTGCAAATTATCTTCAGGTAACCTATGTGGCCGGAGCGGGGGAGCTTGCGGTATTCTGCGCGGCCATCATTGGCGCAGGCCTTGGCTTCCTGTGGTACAACGCGCCGCCGGCTATGATATTCATGGGCGATACGGGCAGTCTGGCCTTGGGCGGGGCGCTGGGTGTGGTCAGCGTGGTTACCAAGCATGAAATTGTACTGGGCATTGTTGGCGGGTTGTTTGTTCTGGAAACTGTATCTGTGATTGTACAGGTGGTGTCCTTCAAGCTAACCGGAAAGCGGGTGTTCCGCATGGCGCCCATTCATCATCATTATGAGAAAAAAGGCTGGGCCGAACCAACCATTGTTATTCGTTTCTGGATCATTGCCGTTTTATTGGCACTGGTCGGGCTTGCCACATTGAAGTTAAGATAGGGCGGATTGATGACAGTATTTTCAAGAACCGATACCAGTCTGCTTAGTAATTGGTGGTGGACCGTGGACCGCCGTCTGTTGATGTGTCTTGCGGCTTTAATTGGGTTTGGCATTGTGATGACCTTCAGCGCAAGCCCGGCCATTGCCGATAAGCTGGAGCTGGACAGCTTTCATTTTGTCAAACGGCAATTGTTTTTTCTGTCTCTGGCCTTGGTCACTATGTTCGGGGTGTCTTTACTGCCCATCGCATGGGTCCGGCGTTTTGGGGTTCTCCTGTTTGTGGCCTGCCTTTTTCTGTTGGCCCTCACCTTGGCCATCGCACCGGAGGCCAAGGGGGCGCGCCGCTGGTTGCGCATCGGTAGCTTCACCCTGCAAGCATCAGAGTTTATGAAACCGGCCTTTATCATCTTTTCGGCATGGATATTTTCAGAGGTTCATAAATCGCCCGGCTTCAAAGGCTGGACCATTGCCATCCTGTCTTATGTGATCGTGGCGGCCTTTTTGATTGCCCAGCCTGATTTTGGTCAGACGGTCTTGATTACCATGATCTGGGCGGCGCAGTTCTTCATGGCGGGTCTGCCTATGATATGGGTGCTTGGTCTGGGCGGCCTGGGTATGGGCGGGGTTTTTCTGGCCTATTTTCTGATCCCTCATGTGACGGACCGTATTGACCGGTTTATTTATCCGGAACTTAACGATACCTTTCAGGTGGATACGGCCATGAATGCCTTTCGCAGTGGCGGGCTGTTTGGCCGGGGGCCGGGTGAGGGGGCGGTGAAGAAAATTCTGCCCGATGCCCATACGGATTTCATCTTTGCGGTCACGGGCGAGGAATTTGGCATGATCCTGTGTCTGGCCCTGATTGGTATTTTTGCCCTTATCGTTATTCGCGGGTTGATTAATCTGATGAAGGAAACTGACCTGTTTGTGTTTCTGGCTGCTGCCGGGTTGCTCATGGAGTTTGGCTTGCAGGCCTTGATTAATCTGGGGGTTAACCTGTCAATCCTGCCCAGCAAAGGCATGACCTTGCCGTTCATCAGTTACGGCGGTTCATCCATGCTGTCGCTGGCCATTGGCATGGGCATGGTGCTGGCCCTGACCCGAAGCGGCGGACGGGATAATCTGGAAAATCTGAATTCCGCATGGAGACAGCTATGAAGCGGCGGCGCACCAGCCATATTGTCCTTGCGGCCGGGGGAACCGGAGGTCACGTCTTTCCGGCCTGCGCCCTAAAGGATGAGCTGTTGCGCCGGGGCCATGAGGTCAGCTTTATCACCGACCAGCGGGGCTTTGATTACCGG
>DRKK01000015.1 GCA_011051815.1 Sphingomonadales bacterium
CCAATGCGACGGTAACAGTGGCCTCTGTCTCGAGTCTGGCGGTCTTTACCCTCTTCACGGCCATTGCCTTTTGGCTGGACCGTTACCGAGTTTAAGCGAAGAAGGCGGCCATTTCTGTGAGCAGGGCTTCATTTTCCTCTGCGGTGCCAATGGTGATGCGCAAGGCACCGGCCAGATCATAATTGCCCACAGGGCGCAGAATGATGCCTTTTGAGCGCAGGAAACTGTCCGCCGCGCTGGCCTGTGCCGGCCCGCCGGCAAAATGGGCCAGAATGAAATTGCCGTGGCTGGGTGTTACTTTCATGCCCATTTCTTCCAGAGCCTTTGATATTTTTGGTACCCATGTCAGGTTATGGGCCTTGGCCTTTGCCACATGGTCCTGATCGCGGACGGCGGCGGTGGCGGCGGCCTGCGACATGGCGGTTACGTTAAAGGTCCCCCGGATTCGGTTCAGAATATCCAGAACACTCACAGGGCCGTAAGCCCAGCCAACCCGCGCCCCGGCAAGGCCATATATCTTGGAAAAAGTCCGGGTGACAATGGTATTTTCTAGGCCGTTATCCACCAGTTTAAAACCGGCATCATAATCACCGCAATCCACATATTCCGCGTAGGCCGCATCCAGCACCAACAGAATATCATCCCGGAGGCCATCGCGCAGACGCCGGACTTCATTTTCGGCCAGATAGGTGCCGGTGGGGTTGTTGGGATTGGCCAGATTGACGATCTTGGTCCGGTCCGTTTGGGCGGCAAGGATGGCATCCACATTGGCGGTATAATTATCCTCTGGCACCATAATCGGGGTGGCCCCCACCGCATGGATGGTGATGGGATAGGCGATAAAGCCATATTGACAGAAAATCACTTCGTCCCCGTCGGTGGCATAGCCCTTGGCCAGAAGATGCAACAATTCTTCCGATCCGCTGGAACAGATAATCCGTTCGGGGTCAAGGCCGTGAACCTCACCAATGGCCGCGCGCAAGGCGCCGCAGGATGGGTCGGGATAGAGTTGCAAGCCACTATCCGCGGCCAGCTTTGCGGCATCAACTGCGGCGGGGCTTGGGCCAAGGGGGCTTTCGTTGGACGCCAGCTTGATCACCCGGTCGAACCCTTCAATTTTGGCATCGCCAGCCTTATAGGGGATGATGTTCAATATACCGTTGCGGGGGGCGATGGGGGCCATGGGTCTTCCTTTAAAAAATGATTTCAATTTGAAACTATGTGAGTCATATCGCCTGAACCGTAATCTTTCAAGAGTTCTGTACATTTTTCAATGTTTTTTTCAACGGCTTGTTCTTTTACATGACCGAACCCTCTGATTTCAGAGGGCAGTTCGACCAGTTTTAGAGCGGTTGCCAGATTATCACGGGTCAGGGATTTCTGAAATTCCGCCAGCAGGTTTTCATACCGCCGGATTAATGTCCGTTCCATGCGCCGTTCCGCCGTCCGGCCAAAAATATCAAAGGCCGTCCCGCGTAAACCCCGCAGGCGGGCGACAATTTTCAGGGCTTTAAACATCCAGCTGCCAAATTCCATCTTGCGCAGATGCCCTTTGCCATCCTTGCGGGCCAGAAGCGGTGGGGCCATATGGAAATGGATTTTGAAATCCCCCTCAAACTGCTGCTTGATCTTTCGCTCAAATGCGCCGTTGGTATAGAGGCGGGCGACCTCATATTCATCCTTGACGGCCAGAAGTTTGAAATAATTGCGGGCAACGGCCAGGGTCAGCGTCGTGTCCCCTGTCCCCAGAGAATCTTCCAATATGCGTATTTTATCCACAGCAGCCCGGTAGCGGTCCGCCAGTTTCTGGTCCTGGTAATCCGTCAGGAAATTGGCCCGGTACTCCACAATATCCTTGAGATTTGTCAGGCTTGCATCGTCTTTTATGGGATGGGGCAGGGCATTTTCCACCAGAGACATATCACTGGCGGTAATACGGCCCCAACTGAAGCTTTGCTTGTTGGCAGATACGGCGACACCGTTCAATTCAATGGCCCGGAATATGGCGGCCAAAGACAAGGGGATTTTTCCCTGCTGCCAGGCATAACCGAACAGGAACATATTGGTGGCAATACTATTCCCCATGAGTGCCGTGGCGATTTTGGTGCCATCAACGGGATAGAGGGCGTCCGCGCCGACAACGGCGGTAATATTTTGCCGGATCAATCCGTCATGAATATCGCTGTCCCGGTTCAGGACGAATTGGGCCGTTTGTATCTTCTGGCTATTGAGTATGACAGAGGTTTTGCCCTTTTTCAGGGTGCGCAGGGTCTCCCGGCTACCCGATACCACCATATCACAGCCCAGCAACAGGTCCGCCGCCCCGGTGCCGATACGGACCGCTTTTAAGTCTTTGGCCCGTTCCGCAAGCCGCAGGTAGCTGATCACGGACCCGCCTTTCTGGGCAAAGCCGGTAAAGTCGAGGACGCTGGCGCCCTTGCCCTCAAGGTGGGCGGCCATGACCATGATTTGGCCGATGGTGACAATGCCGGTGCCGCCAACGCCGGTAACCATGATGTTATAACCGCCATTGATTGTGGGCAGGTCGGGCAGGGGAACTTGATCCATCAGCCCTTCGGGGTCGGTACGGCTGCCTTTTTTCACATGGCCGCCGTGGACGGTGACAAAGGACGGGCAGAAGCCATTGACGCAGGAATAATCCTTGTTGCAGCTGGATTGATCGATGGCCCGTTTGCGGCCCAGTTCGGTTTCTTTCGGCACAATAGAGACACAGTTGGAGGCTTCCGAGCAATCGCCGCAGCCCTCACAGACCAGATCATTGATAAAGGCCCGCTTGGGCGGATCGGGAAATTCATTCTTTTTGCGGCGGCGGCGTTTCTCCGAGGCACAGGTCTGATCATAAATCAGGGCCGACACCCCCTTGAC
>DRKK01000016.1 GCA_011051815.1 Sphingomonadales bacterium
ATTCCACTATCAATATAAAGACTGGCTGATTTTTGAATCTGAGCTGGAAATTAAAACCGATATGGATGGGGCAACCACGATTGATGTGGAATATTCCCAGCTTGATTTCATGCTTCATGACAATGTGACCCTGGTCGTTGGCAAGTATTTAAGCCCCATTGGACAGTTTCAGGAACGCTTACACCCAAGCTGGATTAACCGTTCCATGAACGCGCCAGCCGGCTTTGGTCATGGGGGTGTTCAACCCACCAGTGAGGTCGGCGCCATGCTGCGCGGTGGTGTTCCAGTCAGCGATGCCCTGACATTCACCTATTCCGTATCCTTGGGAAATGGCCCGCGTTTTGGCCATGATGAGGATGAGCTGGAGCTGGAAGGCACCAGCGTGGATAATAACAGCAACAAGGCCCTCGGTGGCCGTGTGGCCCTCCTACATAAGTCTTCTTTGGAAGTCGGTTTCTCTTATATGGATGCGGGTATCAGTAGCGAAGCTGGCATATTACCGGATGGCGATATAGAGGTGGCCAGAGAAGGTGATTACCGGCTTTGGGGGGCGGACCTCGCCTATTCAAAAGGGCCATGGGATGTGCGCGCGGAATATCTGAATGCCAAAAATACCCCGTCCGGTGGTGTTTCTGCCGGTGGCTTTGAGCCGGTAAGTTGGGAAACCTGGTACACACAGGTTGCCTATCGCTTGTCGGGTATTTCCGACAATCCCACCGTTGGGAAAATCGAGCCAGTCGTCAGATACGGTGAATTTCGGGTTAGTGTCGGCGATATACTCCAGTTATCCGCTGAAAAGAGATGGAACATTGGCGTGAACTACTGGTTGGCCCCGACCATCGTTGTTAAAACGGGTCTGGAACGGCGTAATTATCTTATCGCCAGCCGCCCCGATGAAACCCGTTATAAAATTCAAATGGCCTATGGCTTTTAATCGCTGGAAAGGATGTGAAATGAAGATCGTAAAATATTTTATGGCAGCAGCTCTTGTGACAACTGTCTCTGCCGGAATGGTTGCCGAGGCGGCTGATAAAGCAAAGAAAGACCCCATGCAGATCGTGCGGGGGGCAAAGTCCTGGGCACAAACTTGTAGTCGTTGCCACAATATGAGAAGTCCCAAGGAGTTAACTGATGAGGAATGGGAAGTTTCCGCCACCCATATGCGGGTACGGGCCAATATTCCGGGAAATGTTGTCAGGGACATCATTGTATTCCTGAAAGCAAGTAATAATGAAAAAGTCAAAAAATGAGATGATTGGAGCTTTAAATATGACGAAAAATTTATCACAGAAAATCACTATTGGTGCGACGTTGGTGGCAAGTCTTCTTATGGCGGCCTCGGCCGTGGCAGCGGGTGATGCAAAGAAAGGTGCTGAAGTCTATGAGGGCACCTGCATAGCTTGTCACGGGGGAAGTGGTAAAGGTGAGATCGAAGGTGTGCCTGATTTTACCTCGGCCAAAGGACCACTGGCTATGAAGGCTGACGATGTTTTGCTGGACCATATCACCAATGGCTATGAAAGCCCTAATTCTATGTTGGCTATGCCGGAATTAGGTGGGAATGAGGATATCACAGAGCAAGATGTTGAGAATGTTCTGGCGTACCTGCGGGCTACCTTTGAACCTAAAAAGTAAAATACATCAACAGAAAAGGGGCTGTCAAAATTGGCAGCCCCTTTTTTATGCTTAAATGATTAGATCTTGCTTATCCTAAGGCGCAGGGCGTTGCTGACCACTGACAGGGAGGACAGGCTCATGGCGGCGGCGGCAATGACCGGGGATAGCAATATGCCGAAGAAGGGGAATAAAACCCCTGCCGCAACCGGAACCCCAAGGGTATTATAAACAAAGGCCAAAAAGAGATTCTGCTTGATGTTGCGCATGGTGACTTCGGACAGGCGCCGGGCGCGGACAATGCCCATCAAATCGCCGCCGATCAGGGTGATCCCGGCACTTTCCATGGCCACATCGGCCCCGGTGCCCATGGCGATCCCCACTTCGGCCAAGGCAAGGGCAGGGGCGTCATTCACCCCGTCACCGGCCATGGCGACCTTGGCCCCCTGACGTTGGAATTCCTTGACGATTTCCGCCTTACCTTCGGGCAAGACATCCGCCCGGACCTCATCAATATTCAGACGGTTTGCCACGGCCTGAGCGGTGGTGGCGTTATCGCCGGTGACCATAACGATGCGCAGTCCTTCTGCATGCAGAGCGTCAAGGGCATCATTGGTTGTCTCCTTGATCGGGTCCGCCACGGCGACCAGACCAGCAAGGCTCTGACCGATGGCAATATACATGACCGTCTTGCCTTCAGCGCGCATTAAATCGGCCTGCCTATGGCTGTCTGTAGTATCAAGGCCCAGAAAATCCATCATGGCCCCGTTCCCCAGCGCAATCTGTTTGCCCTCAATTTCGGCTTTCACGCCTTTGCCGGTGACAGCTTCAAAATTTTCGGCTTGGGAAAGCTCAATTTTCTGCTCTTTGGCCGCACCAATGATGGCGGCGGCCAGAGGATGCTCGCTGCCTCTTTCAAGGCTGGCCGCCCGGGACAGGATTTCCGCTTCTGAGAAATCATTAAGCGGAATAATATCCGTCAATATAGGTTTGCCTACGGTTAGGGTGCCTGTCTTGTCAACAATCAACGTATCCACCTTGGCGAATACCTCAAGGGCCTCGGCATTTTTAATCAAAACACCTGAGGTCGCGCCCCGCCCGGTAGAGACCATGATGGACATGGGGGTGGCGAGGCCCACGGCACAAGGGCAGGCGATAATCAGCACTGAGACCGCTGCGATTATACCGTGGGCGAGGGCAGGCTCTGGTCCAAAATAGAACCAGACGAGGAAAGCAATTACGGCAACGAACAGAACGATAGGAACGAACCATCCGGCAATCATATCGGCGTATTTCTGAATTGGGGCGCGGCTGCGCTGGGCTTCGGCGACCATATTTACAATTTGTGACAGCATGGTGTCCGCGCCGACCTTTTCCGCGCGCATGATGAAACTGCCCGTCCCGTTCAGGGTGGCTCCGGTGACCTTGTCATCGACCGTTTTTTCAACCGGGACCGCTTCGCCGGTTAACATGGATTCATCAATGACCGAATGGCCCTCGATAACGGTGCCGTCCACGGGGACTTTTTCACCGGGCCGGACGCGGATTTTATCACCGGCTATGATTTGATCAAGAGGGACTTCTTCTTCTGTGCCATCTTCAAATATTTTCAGGGCGACTTTTGGGGCCAGATCCAGCAAGGCGCGAATGGCCCCACCGGTTTTCTCCCGCGCGCGAAGCTCCAATACCTGACCCAGCAGGACAAGGACAATGATGATGGCCGCTGCCTCAAAATATACTGGAACCAGTCCGGCCTCAGTTTTGATGGTTTCGGGAAACAAATCCGGTGCAAAAAAGCCAATCAGACTATATATATAGGCAACGCCCGTTCCGATGCTGATCAGGGTCCACATATTCAGGTTCATGGTCTGAACAGATTTCCAACCCCGAATAAAAATAGGGGCCGCGACCCAGAAAATAACCGGTGTGGCCAGCAGGAATTGCAACAGGGCGGAGGTCTCTTCACTAATCATGTCATGGAAACCGGGAATGAAACTGCCGCCCATTTCCAGAATTAAAACCGGAATGGCCAGAATTAGCCCACCCCAGAAACGGCGGGTAAAATCAACCAGTTCCGGGTTGGGGCCTTCATTCTGCGGCGGAATACCCATGGGCTCCAGTGCCATGCCA
>DRKK01000017.1 GCA_011051815.1 Sphingomonadales bacterium
ATTTCTTTATGTTCCGCAAATATTTTTGCAAGCTGCCGTGCTATTTCAGCGGACCCCATCATGCCGACCTTGATGGCATCCGGGGTAATATCATCCAACACTGCCCGGACCTGAGCCGCGACCAGTTCTGCATCTACCGGATGCACCTCATAAACCTGCCGGGTATTTTGGACGGTAAGAGCGGTAATCGCGGCCATGGCATAGCCGCCCAAGGCGGATATGGTTTTTATGTCCGCCTGAATCCCCGCGCCGCCGCTGGGGTCAGACCCGGCGATGGTTAAGATTTTTCCATGCATTTTTCGGATTTATTGACCTAGGTTGATAATTCTTCCACGGTGGAGACAATATCATCCACAACCGCCGTAATCAACTTGTCATCCTGTCCCTCAGCCATCACCCGGATCAAGGGTTCTGTGCCGGATTTACGGATCACCACCCGGCCACTGCCATTCAGGCGGCTTTCACCTTCTGAAATAGCTTCTTTCACACGCGGTACTTCCAAGGGGTCAGTCCCCGGTGCGTAACGTACATTCTTTAAAAGCTGTGGATAGGGGGTATAAAGATTACAAATCTCACTGACCGGCTTTTCAGATGTGACCAGAACCGACAAAATCTGTAACGCCGCAATCAGGCCATCTCCCGTTGTGGCAAAATCATTCAACACAATATGACCAGACTGTTCGCCGCCCAGATTAAGACCCTTTTCCCGCATGGCTTCCACCACGTAACGGTCACCAACCTGAGTACGGATCAGGTCAAGGCCAATGGTTTCCAGATATTTCTCAAGCCCCAGATTGGACATGATTGTGGTCACAATCGCATCCCCACTGAGCTTATCGGTGCTTTTCATGTAATTGGCCACGGTCGCCATAAGCTGGTCGCCGTCAATAATCCGGCCCTTTTCATCACAAATGATCAGGCGATCCGCATCCCCGTCAAGGGCGATACCTATGTCCGCATTGTGAAGCAACACATTCTCACAAATCAACTCGGGATAGGTAGAGCCGCATTTATCGTTGATATTCTTGCCATTGGGGCTAACCCCGATCGCGACCACCTCTGCGCCCAATTCCCACAGGACACTCGGGGCGGTGCGGTAAGCCGCGCCATTAGCGCAATCCAGAACAATCTTGAGGCCATCAAGGCGCTGATTCTTCGGGAAAGTATTTTTGGCAAATTCCATATAACGGCCCACGGCATTCTTCAAGCGTTGCGCCCGGCCCAGTTTTTCCGATGGCACCAGATGGTCCGCATAGCCATTATCCATACGCCGCTCTATCTCAAGCTCAATGTCATCGGACAGCTTATAGCCATCCGGACCAAAGAGTTTCAAACCATTATCCTGAAACGGATTGTGGGACGCGGAAATCATCACCCCCAGATCGGCCCGTAATGACCGGGTCAACATAGCCACCGCCGGGGTCGGCATGGGGCCAACCATAATCACATCCATACCCATGGATATAAAACCGGATGCCAGAGCGGGTTCCAGCATATAACCGGACAGCCTCGTATCCTTGCCGATAACCACCCGGTGCTGATGATCGCCCCGTGTGAAATGTTTGGCCGCCGCCATACCCACGCGCATGGCGATTTCCGCTGTCATACTTCCCTCATTCGCCGTGCCGCGAATACCGTCCGTACCAAAATATTTCCGTGTCATGTTGTTATCTTTTTTATAGTCGTTTTCTGGGTTTACTGTTCTTATTAACATGCAGTTCTTAATACATGCTGAACAAGGAATATAAAACACTGTAACTAAGTCTGTAATATGACAAAAAGACTAATTTTAACGAATAATAAGACTATCCCGCATCTGCCGACTTTCGAGGACATCGTGGACCCGTAAAATCTGAACACCCTGATCATAGCCCATCTGCCCGAAAGCCAGCGACCCGGCAAGCCGTTCCGATGCCTGTTCGGCTCCCGTAATATGACCAATGAAGCGTTTGCGCGAAACACCAAGCAATATGAGTACGCCAAGCCCGTGAAATAAAGACAAATTGTCTATCAGCGCAATATTATGAGCCGTGGTCTTGCCAAAGCCGATTCCTGGATCAATGATCACCCGTTCCCGATCAATACCCGCATTGTGGCATATTTCCAGCCGCTGTTCCAGATAATCATACACATCAGGAACCACATGATCATAGCGAGGGTCATCCTGCATATTTTCCGGTGTATTCTGGGCATGCATAAGAATGACCGGGCAATCCAGTCCGGCCACATAGTCAAGGGCCTCTGCGTCATGGCTCAGGGCGCTGACATCATTAATGATGCTGGCCCCGGCTTTTATGGCCTGTCGCATTACCTCTGTATTGCGTGTATCAATTGATATGGGCACCATGATGTCTGACAGCCCCTCAATCACCGGAATCACCCGGCTTAATTCTTCACGGATCGTGACTTTTTTGGCGCCGGGTCGCGTTGACTCGCCGCCAATATCAATGAGATCCGCCCCCTCCCGTATCAGACGATGGGCATGGGCCACGGCCTTGGTCACGCTGTCATATTGTCCACCATCAGAAAAACTGTCCGGCGTCACATTAACTATGCCCTGAAGATAAGGCCCGTCAGATCCGATATTTTTCAAAACAGGGCGCGCGCGGCAAATATTCTCAACGACTTGTGAGAGGTATGCCTGCTCATGCGCAGGCAATCCGGCGCGATATGTTTCAAGCTCACAAACCGGAACCATATCCTGTCTTGATCCTATG
Source organism: Sphingomonadales bacterium (assembly GCA_011051815.1). GTDB lineage: Bacteria > Pseudomonadota > Alphaproteobacteria > Sphingomonadales > Emcibacteraceae > Paremcibacter. Next base: position 2,718 of record DRKK01000017.1, read on the forward strand.
CGGTTAAAAATCCGCACCATACCAAAGGCCAGAGGTCCGCCGGCCAGAAGGTGAGCCTTACCCGCCGCCACGGCCTCCAAAGCAACACAGCCCCTGAGAAATCCCAGAGGCTGTATATAAATTTTATCGTGGGCCGTGCCGTGCATTGCTTAATTTTCAGGAACGGGATCGGACCCAATACGCCCGTCTTTACCCTTGGTCGGCGCACTACCTGCCGATGGCACAGACCCCGCATGAGGCGTGTCTTCAGAACTGTCATCATCGGACAGGTCCTTGTTGATGTCCTTACCGGCAATAATAGCGGCAATATCCTCACCGGTCAGGGTTTCATATTCCAGAAGCGCATTGCCCAACTTGTCCAGAAGTTCTTTATGATCAGTACATATTTTCTTTGCCCGCTCATAGCTTTCATCCACAATCCGGCGCACTTCCTCATCAATGATCTTTGCGGTTTCATCAGAAATATCGTGGCTTCGGGATACGGAATGGCCCAGGAATACTTCTTCCTGATTATCGCCGTACTGCAACATCCCCAGTTTGTCACTCATACCCCATTTGGTCACCATGGACCGGGCCAGTTTTGTTGCCATGGCAATATCACCAGACGCTCCGGAAGATACCTTGTCATAGCCAAAACAGATTTCTTCAGCCACGCGTCCGCCCATGGCTACGGCCAGATCCGCATACATTTTTTCCCGGGCATAGGAATAGCTGTCCCGTTCCGGCAGACGCATCACCATACCAAGGGCGCGGCCCCGGGGAATGATTGTCGCCTTGTGAATGGGATCAGACGCCGGGCATTTTACCGCCACCAAGGCATGTCCGGCTTCATGGAAGGCGGTCATGCGTTTTTCTTCTTCGGTCATCACCATGGATCGCCGTTCGGCGCCCATCATAACCTTATCTTTGGCATCCTCAAAATCGATCATACTGATCACCCGCTTGCCTTTTCGCGCGGCAAGAAGGGCGGCTTCATTAACCAGATTGGCAAGATCGGCACCGGAAAAGCCGGGCGTGCCGCGTGCTATGGTCCGGATATTTACATCAGCGGCCAGTTTTGGTGTTTTACGGATATGGACTTTCAGGATTTTCTCCCGGCCAATAATATCCGGGTTAGGGACCACGACCTGACGGTCAAAACGGCCCGGACGCAGCAAAGCCGGGTCCAGAACATCGGGGCGGTTGGTCGCCGCCACAAGGATCACGCCTTCATTGGATTCGAACCCGTCCATTTCCACAAGAAGCTGGTTCAAAGTCTGTTCCCGCTCATCATTACCGCCGCCAAGGCCCGCGCCCCGGTGACGACCCACCGCATCAATTTCATCAATGAATATAATACACGGCGCATTCTTTTTGGCCTGTTCAAACATGTCGCGGACCCGGCTCGCACCCACGCCGACAAACATCTCTACAAAATCAGAACCTGAAATAGTGAAGAAAGGCACATTGGCCTCCCCCGCAATGGCCCGCGCCAACAGGGTTTTACCCGTACCGGGTGGTCCCACCAGCAAGGCACCTTTTGGAATTTTACCGCCGAGCCGTTCAAATTTCTGAGGGTCCTGAAGGAACTCTACGATTTCTTCCAGTTCCTCCTTGGCTTCGTCAATACCGGCCACATCTTCAAAGGTGACCCGACCATGGGTTTCATTGAGCAGCTTCGCCTTGGACTTGCCAAAGCCCATGGCTTTGTTGCCGCCGCCCTGCATCTGGCGCATGAAGAAAATCCACACCCCGATCAGAATAATCATAGGCAGTGCGCTTAAAAAGTAACTTAAGAACCCACCCTTATCCACCGGGACCGCCGTAATCGCCACGCCCTTGGAGCGCAAATCGCCAACCAAATTTGGATATTCCGGCGCAAAAGTATGGAATTTACCAGACGTACCAGAGGCAGTATTAAATTCGCCAACAATATCCCTGCCCTGAATCGTCACCTTAGAAATCTGCCCCGCCGAAACCTTGTCAAGAAAAGCGGAGAAATCAATTTCTGCATTGGCCCCCTGACGCGCGCCGCCATTCAGCGCGGAATAAAGAGTCAAAAGTAAAATTATGATAATCGCCCATAAAGCAATATTACGTCCCATATTTCACGCATCTTTCAAATATCAATTTGTTATCAGAAGAATATTTTCTTCCGCTATCTCCCATAAGTAAGACTTTTTGCATATCAAACAAGCCAATATGGGCGTTTTTATTATATTATTTGTATATTATAGGCCATTTCTGTTATTTTACAGCCAAATCATTGACAAAATGTTGCTTAAGCCGGGCCTGAAAGCCAGTTCCTTCAAAACCCGGGATAAAATTTGGCAAAATCACCTCGCCGGTGTCCGTTATGATACAGGGCAAACTGTCCCGAACAACTTTGGC
>DRKK01000018.1 GCA_011051815.1 Sphingomonadales bacterium
GACGATAGCGAGGAAATGACCCGCCGTCGGTTGCGGCAGGCTAATCTTTTTGGCCCGGCAGGTTTTGTATCTGCGGATGATGGCGAGGTTATTGAATTCTCGCAGGAAGGCTTTGACAGCAACCCGTCACATCGGACGCTGGTGGAGCTTGGCGGGCGCGAGGTGGGCGACACGGACCATATGGTCACAGAAACCCTGATCCGGGGCATGTATCGTTACTGGCGCAAAGTGATGGAGGCATAATATGGAGTTTCAGGATTATTACGAGCTGACCCAGCTTTATACCGAATATGCCTTGGCCATTGATTCCGGCAATTGGGATGACTGGCCCGAATTTTTTATTGATGAATGTATTTACCGCCTGCAACCGCGCGAAAACTACGAACGCGGCTTCCCCTTGGCCACATTGGCTTTTGAAAGCAAGGCCATGTTGAAAGACCGGGTTTACGGGGTGCGGGAAACCCTGTTCCATGATCCCTATTATCAACGCCATGTGGTCAGTGCGCCGGCTGTGCGCAAGTGGCAGAAAGACCGTATTGAGAGCGAGGCCAATTACGCGGTCTTTCGTACAAAGCTCAGTGAGCCTTCCATTGTCTATAATGTGGGCCGTTACATTGATGTGGTTGTGCGGACATCAGAGGGGCTGAAATTTGCATCACGGGAATGTATCTATGATACGGAAATGATCCCCAATTCTATAATTTATCCAATTTGAGGTTGCCTATGACTGATTTAACATGGTTTGATGCTTTGGCCGATGATGCCCTGCCTGAGGGTGAAGTGGTTGGGGTTATGGCCAGGGGGCTTGATATTGCCCTCTATAAAGTGGAGGGTGATGTCTTTGCGACGGCTAATATCTGTACGCATGGCAATGCCCGTTTGTGTGATGGTTTTCTGGAAGGACATGAGGTTGAATGTCCTTTACATCAGGGGATGTTTGATGTGCGGGATGGTCGGCCAACTTGTGTGCCAGCCCTTTTGCCGCTACAGACCTATAAAGTAAAAATAGAATCAGGGCGCGTGTGGATTGCGCTGGAAGAGACGGATAAATCAGGGACATGACGTCCGTCTGAATATGTAAAAAAAGAATAGGAGAGTGACCAGTGAAAACCCAACTTATTATTGATAACAGCCCCCGTGATGCGGCGGGCGGGGCCACCTTTGATCGCCGTCATCCGGTATCGGGTGATGTGGTGACCAACGCGGCGGCGGCCAGTGTGGCCGATGCGACGTCGGCAACGGAATCGGCTCAGGCGGCTTTTGCCACATGGTCACAAACCGGCCCCACAGAACGGCGACAGATTTTGCTGAAAGCGGCGGATATTCTGGAATCAAAAACACCGGACTTTATCACAGCCATGGCCTCGGAAGTGGGGGCATCCGAATTATGGGCGGGCTTTAATGTGATGCTGGCGGCCAATTTATTTCGGGAGGCCGCAGGACTTGCCACGCAGATACAGGGTGAAACCATCCCGACAGATACCCCCGGCGCTTTGTCCATGACCCTCCGTCAGCCTGTTGGGGTCATCCTCAGCATGGTGCCGTGGAACGGCCCGGTTGTGCTTGCTGCCCGTGCCATTGCCTATCCAATTGTCTGCGGCAATACGGTTGTTTTCCGGGCGTCAGAGCTTAGCCCGAAGACCCATATTCTGGTGGCGGAGGCCCTGCATGAGGCCGGGTTGCCGCCGGGTGTGGTCAATGTGATTACCAATGCGCCGGAAGATGCCGGGGAAATTGTCGACAGCCTGATTGCCCATCCGGCCATTCGCCGCATTAATTTTACCGGGTCAACCCGCATCGGCCGGATCATTGCGGAAAAGGCCGGACGTCATTTGAAACGGGTGCTTCTGGAACTGGGCGGCAAGGCCCCAGTGGTGGTGCTGGATGATGCTGATGAGGACGAAGCGGTGAAAGCCGCCGTATTCGGCTCTTTCCTTTATCAGGGGCAAATTTGCATGTCCACAGAGCGCATTATCGTGGATCAGAAGGTTGCGGATTCTTTTGTAGAGAAATTTGCCGCCCGGTCCCGTGATTTGCCAGCAGGCGACCCGGCCAAGGGCGCGGCCTGTGTGATTGGTCCCATGATCGCTGGCGAGGCCGGGGCGCGGTTGAATGACCTGATGCAGGACGCGTTGGACAAGGGGGCTAATCTTGTCATCGGCGGTCCAGCGGAAGGGGCGGAAATGCCCGCTACGATTATTGATAATGTAACGCCGGATATGCGGATTTATCACGAGGAAATTTTTGGCCCGGTGACGATTGTCATTCGGGCAAAGGATACGGATGATGCTGTGAGAATCGCTAATGATACGGCCTTTGGTCTGTCGGCGGCGGTCTTTGGCCGGGATATAAACCGGACATTGGATGCGGCCAAGGCCATTCAGTCGGGCAGTGTGCATATCAATGGCCCCACAGTCCAGAATGAGGCACAGGCCCCCTATGGTGGTCAGAAAGACAGCGGTTATGGGCGTTTTGATGGCCGGGCCGTAATTGATGAATTTACCGAATTGAAATGGCTGACCGTCGGCCCGTCAGTTCACCAATACCCTTTTTAAGGGCTTGTAATAATTTAGGAAATAACGACTATGACCAGACAAAGAAAAGACCGTCTGACCGCCGATGATATCAATGGCGCCTGGACCATCATGCCCACCCCGGCCACGGAAGATGCCGGGGATTGGCGCAGTGACTTTACGGTCGACCTTGATGAAACGGCCCGGGTGGTTGAGGCCCTGATTGAGGCCGGCGTTGATGGCATCCTGAGCCTTGGCACCTTTGGTGAGGCCGCGACCCTCACATGGGAGGAAAAGCGCCGCTTTATGGAAACCGTGGTGGAAACCGTGCGCGGGCGGGTGCCCTATTTTTGCGGCACCACGGCCCTGAATACCCGTGAGGTGGTGCGCCAGACCCGGGCGGCCCTTGATATAGGGGTGGATGGCACCATGCTGGGCGTGCCCATGTGGTGCAAGATGGAAGTGGCCAATGCGGTGCAGTTTTACAAGGATGTGGCCGAGGCCTGCCCTGAAGCTGCCATTGCTATATATGCCAATCCCGAAGCCTTTAAATTTGAATTTCCCCGGCCTTTCTGGGCGCAGGTTTCTCAAATCCCTCAGGTGGTGACGGCAAAATATCTGGGCATTGGGATGCTGGATATTGATCTGACCCTGGCCCCGTCCATACGTTTCTTGCCCCATGAGGATGATTATTACGCGGCGGCGCGGGTGGCCCCGGAACGGGTCACGGCCTTTTGGTCAAGCGGGACCATGTGTGGCCCGGCGACCTCATTGCGTCTGCGGGATGAGGTGATCAAGGCCAAGGAAAGCGGTGACTGGTTAGCGGCCAAGGAAATTTCCGATGCCATGCGGCGGGCGGATTCCACGCTTTTCCCCCGGGGGGATTTTTCGGAATTTTCCAAATATAATATCGGCATTGAAAAGGCCCGCATGAATGAGGCGGGCTGGTTGCGGGCCGGGCCATGTCGCCCCCCGTATCAGACGTTGCCGGAAGAGCATCTTGAGGGCGCTTTGCAATCGGGCCGGGCCTGGGCTGCGCTTCATGCGAAATATTCAGAGTAAGAACAGGAGACCATGATGGAAGACAAGCTGATTAACATTGCGCAGGGCAAACAACGCCATGAAATGCACGCCAGTGAGGCTATTTTCGAGCAGGAAATGGACAAGGTATTTGGCCGCTGTTGGTTGTTTTTAACCCACGAATCCCTGATCCCGAATTTTGGCGATTATGTGGTGACGCGCATGGGAACCGACGAGGTCATCGTCAGCCGCCAGCGCGATGGTTCCATCAAGGCTTTTCTGAATACCTGCCGTCACCGGGGCGCACAGCTCTGCCCCAATGAAGCTGGTAATGCCCGGGGATTTGTCTGTGCCTATCATGGCTGGGCTTATGGTTCAAACGGGGAACTACAAAGTGTTCCTTTTGATGAGCAACTTTATGATGGTCTGCTGGATAAATGTAAAA
>DRKK01000019.1 GCA_011051815.1 Sphingomonadales bacterium
AATAAGCATTCTGGAATATGACCATATTGCCCAGCTCCTCATCCAGATTCACCCCGGATATATCCGATGATTTTCGTGTTAGCTCCTCGCTGAGCGATAGATTATCCGCCATTGAATTATTGGCCAGTTCTGCCCGAAGGCCCAGGTTGGCCAATAAGTTGGCGCTATATTGGGACAAGGTCGCCGTCGTGGCGCTCAGCCCGCCCGCCCGATCGTAGCTACGCGCCGTTCCGGCCAAATTTGACAGGGCTAGTGCACCGGTCTGATCCCCGATGCTTAAGGCATTGCCGCCAACGATGGCGGTCTGGTCAAAACGGGCAAGAGCCATCTGGCTCGGGTTATTGGCTATTGTATCACTGGCTTTCAGGTCGACAGCGGCGTCCGTGCGGAAAGAATCCCCAATACCAAAGAAATTGGACAGGGGAACATTGGTTGAGCCGCGCAGCGTATTATCGGTTTTTACGTGGAGTTTTATCCCATCTATGCCGGGCTTGGGGGTTGTCACCAGCTCGCCCGTGGCCGATAAAGAGAATGTAGCAAAACTCCCCAATGTGCTGCCATTCAGATTGGTCAATATGTCATTAAAGGATGTGCCGCCAATGGTCAGGGTATATTCGGTTAATTTTACCCCGTTGCCGTCCCGCATTTCCACCAGCATGGTATCACCAGCGGTATAGCCATGATTGTCCGTGCCGGATACACCGGTTTCAAAATGTGCCGGTGCGCGGGCTTGCACCAGATTATTCATACCAAAGAAATGAGAGAAACCCCGGCCACCCCGGCTGCTTTCATTACCGGCTACTTGCGATATTGATACACCATTTGTGGCGGCAGTTGCGGTTAAGGACAGAACCCCGTTGGTCAGGGCCATGGTGCCCGTGCCGCCAAGCCCGGCATTTACCGCATTTACAACATCATTCATGGTTGGTCCAATGGCCCCGAAATCAATATTGACTTTGGAGATCAGATCACCATTGGTATCCGTTACGGCAAAAACGGCTTCGCCGGTAAAATTATGCCTGTCCGTCGCCAGCAGGCCGGAATTGACGCCTGTCAGGTTGTTGGGGGCTGGTACGGCAGAGTTTAAATTGTGAACCCGGTTTAGCTCATCGGCATAGCCTGCCGCCATGCTGCCCAGTTGCAAGGCTATCTCGGGAAGGTCTTTGTCTCTGAGGTTCAGCAGGCCCTTCAGTGATCCGGCTTTCAAGTCGCCGTCCAGTGTTGTATTGCTGGGCCGAAGCCCACCTGTGGCACTGTCCACCTGATGAACGGTAATCGGCGAAAATGGGGTTGATGATGTCACCGACCCCGGCGGTGTATATTGCAGGATATTACGGCTTGCTCCAACCAGAATTACACCGGATGACGTGGAAACCTGAATATTGTTGCTGCCGGTATCGGTGATATTTAGGTCAACAATATTGGACAGTTCCGTCAGGGCCTGTGCGCGTTTCTCAATCAAAGCCCCTGGCTCGCCACCGGTGAGGGTCTCTTTGATAATCAGGGGGTTCAGACTTTCGATGCGTTTGGTCAGGGCATTGATGCGGTCAACCTGCTGGGCGACCTGATTGCTGGCATCCAGGCGCATATTCTGAATTTGTTGGGTCAGGCCACCGACTTCCTCCCCGAATTGGTTGATACTTGATATGGTGCTTTCTTTAAGAACAAGAGACAGAGGATTGAGCGCCATTTCTGATAGGGAATTGAAAGTCTCATCAATACGGCCAGACAGGGAATTATTCTGGTCCGGGCGTCCCAGCAAGGATTGTATCCGGCTCTGAAAGGCATTTTCCACCTCATAGCGGGAATAGCTGGCATTGGCGTCATAAACGGCGCTGACCAGGAATTTGTCCACCACCCGGACGATTTCTGAAATCTTGACCCCGCCCATTGTGCTGCCATTGACAATGGCTTCCTGCTGTACAACTTGTCGGGCATAACCGGGGGTATTGATGTTGGCAATATTGCTGGATGTGACCCGCAGTGCCGCCTGATTGGTGAATAACCCGGTCAGGGAATTATTTATAATGGCATTAATGGACATGGAATTCCTTTCAACGACTTTCGGCCGGGAATATGATGTTCTTGATAGGCAACCCTTGCCGTAACAGGAAAAAATGACCCCTTCTTACGGAGATATATTTCGTCATATAATTTGTACTCAACATCTATGTTATCCTTCCAAGGCATTGAAAATGCACATAAATAATATGGATAGCCTTATGATCCCGTGGACTCGGGCTTGGGTCGTATCCCTGTCATGTCTGTAATAGATGCAAGGCTTAGGCCAATTTGACGGCAGATGTGAAAAACATATGACATGGTCTTTTTCGGGAAAGATATATTTTTGCTAACGGGTTCATTCTGCCGATCAGCAATATTTACCCTGAAAATCAGGAAGAAATTACCGGATGCCATGTGGGAACCTGCTGGAGAAGAAAATATTATCCTTATTTTTCAGTATATTAGTCCGGTGGCTAAAAATGGCCCGTAATTTGCTTAGATACTTCGTAGATTAATGCGCCTATGAGAAAAAATGGAAAACTATGGCTCTGAGTACTGAACTATTCACAAATGTTATCTCCGCTGCCCCCACGGCTGGCGGTGGACAGCTTGTGTCCGGTGACGGGAGCGGGGCGCAGACAACCCCCAAAGGCGAGGGCAAAGCCTTTGCCGATCACCTGATAGAGGGGCCAGACGAGAAAACTATTTCATCTGAGGAAAGAATGGCAGGTAAGGCTGTGTCCAGGGAGGCGGCTCTGTTGAACAGTCTGGAAAGCAGCTTTGGGCTGGCCGCAGAGAATAAAGAGCCAGAGGAACAGACAGATATACAGACGTCTGAATTGCGTGATACAGATGGTCTCATAACAGATGCCATTCCAGAAAGTCAAATTGTTCCGGTGGCGGGAGCAGTTATTGCGACACCTGATGCGCCGGTTTTGAAGGGCGGGCAAAATGACGGGACAGTCGTAGAGGTAGCCTCAGCGGACTTTACGCCGGAGAATACGGCGGTTATCGTCCTTGAAGATCAAAATCTCCCTATAGTAGGACAAAGTATAAATCCTGTGGGCCAAAAGTCAGAGGGTGGTTCACTGGTGAAAAAAGATACGCCTTCCATGACTTCTCCCAAAGTGGGTACATCCGATATTTCGCC
>DRKK01000020.1 GCA_011051815.1 Sphingomonadales bacterium
CCGCCAATAATGCCAAGCATCCCGATCTCTCCTTTATAATTCGCTGCAAGATGCGCCGTAGGCGAAACAGCTGTAACAACGATGATGTTTCATACTGACCCGCGCCGCCATGCTGTCAGTCAGGGACGCACCCAGATCATATTCCCGGTCATCATCGACCAAGGTACAGGCATAGACCCGCATCCGGCCCTCCTGCTTAACAATCATACGGGAAAAGCCACACATGAAATTCTTGCGGCTGCCGGCATCCTGATAGCGGGTCATACAGTCGGTGGTCACATGGGGCACCTCCGGCAGGGACCCCGGCAGAGCAAAATCGGGAAAGGCCACAAGGGTCATATCCACCGGCAGACCATACCGCCGGAACAGGTCGGCAAAGGCGGCGTCCGTTTGTGCCTTATCCTCATCGGGCCAGATATGGCGGGCAACCGAGACGGCGAACCCCATATCATGGAGCATCTTAAGCCCCGCCAGCGCCTTGACAAAATTACCCGCGCCCCGGCCCAAATCATGCGTTTCAGGCGCATAATGATCCAGACTGACCCGGAAAGACACCGGATAGCGGCTTTCCAGCAGAGGCAAAATTTCTTTGGCCCGCCGTTGCAGGGCCTCGGTGCCATTGGTCAGCACAAGGCATGGGCGATGGCGGGCGGCCAGATGCAAAATCTTTGGCATATCCTTGGCCAGAAAAGGCTCGCCGCCGGTGAAGGAAATCTGCTCCACGCCCAATTCCACAGCCTCGGCAATATAAGGCTCAACATCCTGTAATTTCACCAGACCCAACCGGGTATCACCGGGCTTTGAGCCTTCCAGACAAAAGTCACAGGCCAGATTGCAGGCCGTCCCGGTGTGAATCCACAGCTCGCGCAGATAATCCCCGTCAATATAGCCCCGCGCCGTCCCGTCCGGCGTCCGGTACCAATTTTCTGACTTCTGGTCCTGTTCTATTGCCTCAGCCATATTGAACCCCCTCCTGCGTCAAAAATTCCCCAAGCTGGTCATATAAAGCCCGCCGCGCCGGACGCGGGTCAGCGGATAAATCGCGCCGCAGCCGGGGCAAGTCCTCCGCCACATCAATATCATAACTGGGCCTGATATTTTTTACCGGATAGCCCTGCGCCTGGCACAGCTGTTCAAGCGCATGACCGAGCTGGTCCGTACTCCACGGCAGGTCGGCCATTTGGGGCCAACCCCGGCGGGAACCCATCAATGTCACCCCGCCGTCCAGAGCCGGGGACAGGATAATGTCATGATCATCCAAAGCCCGGCGGGCCTGTTCAAAATGGCCGGGCAATAACATGGGTGCATCGGTGCCCATAAAGATAATCTGCTGATGGCCCTGATTCCGCAATTGCTGATCAATGGTCCAGAGCCTGCCCCCAAGGCCGCCGTCCGGCTGGGCCATAACCTCTGCGTCCAACCACAAAGTCGCCGCCCAATCATGATCGTCCACAGACGCCGGGGACAGGACCACCGGGCCGGGCCAAGCGCGTGCATCTTCCAGCGCACAATCCAGAAAGGCCTGGGCAAACAGCAGGGCCTGCGCGGCCCCGATGGTTTTCGCCAACCGTTGTTTGCCCTGATACAGGGCCGGACGTTTACAGAAGATGACTAATGTGGGTTTATGCTCAGGCATCTTTATGCCCCTCTATCTCATCCATCACCGCCCCCATGACCTGTTCAAAATCTGGCGGCAGGTCATCGGCTGTTACCTTCCCGGCAAGAGCGTGAACCTCTTTAAACTGATCAAAATAGCGACGGCAGTTTTTGCACATCATAATATGGCCATAAAACCGCATACGGGTCATCAAGTTGGCCTCATGATCGATAATATCTGATATTTTTGCCACCACATCACGGCATTTGATATAGACCATGGTCTATGCCTCCACCACAGCGGCCCGCAAGGCGGCGCGGGCGCGATGAATGCGGAGACGCAGATTGCCGGGGCTAATCTCAAGCGCCGCACAGATTTCGGCACTGTCCAGCCCCTCGACCTCTTTTAAAAGCAACACTTCCCGGTGGGCATGGGGCAGGCGGCCCATCTGCTCCTGCACCCTGCCCAGCAACCGTTTATCGTCCAGCTGTTTTGCCGCCAAGCCGTCCCAGCCTAGGCAGTCATGGCGCCAGCGTCCGCCGCCGTTAAAATAATCTTCAAGTCCCGTATCCCCCACATCCACATAGCGTTTGCGGCGGCGGATTTCGTCGATGGCCCGGTTATGCACCGCCCGATAAAGCCAGCTTTTCAAGCTGCATCGTCCGTCAAAGCGGTCTATGGTGCGGTAAATATTCACAAGGCTGTCCTGGGTGATTTCTTCGCCGGATGCCCGGTCACCAAGCAGGCGCGTGGCATAGGCAAGCAGGGACGGGCCGTATCGGACAAGCACCACCCGCCAAGCGTCTGAATCCCCCGCTTTAAGCGCGGTAAGATCGTCTGAATCCCCCTGAAATACCCCGGTACCCTGCATGCTGCTTCTGTCCATTCCACATCAGAATTTTGCAGAACCATACTGGCATAACATGCGAATGTCCCATAACTTTTTTGTGACAAAATTCGTTTCATGGCCATGCCCTCTTATGTTTTCGCGAAGAGTTTTAGAAAAACTCTAAAAATACGGGCAATGGAGGGGGTGAATTTTGCCTTGAGATATTCTCCGGCCAAACGTTTCCAGATTTCCGCCTGGGTGGGGTAGGGATGAATGGTTGCGGCCACATCGGCCATTTTCAGGCGCGCTGTGATGGCCAGCGCCATTTCAGAAATGGATTCTCCGGCATGGGCGGACATCATGGTGGCCCCCAGAATCCGGCCCGAACGGCGGTCCGCATATATTTTGGCGAAGCCCGCTGTCTCCCCCTCCAGCACGGCCCGGTCAATCTCTGCCATTTGGGCGCTATAGGCAACAATCTCATCACCCTTTTCCGTAGCTTCTTTGGCGGTCATACCCACATGGGCGATTTCCGGCGCAGTATAAGTGGCCCAGGGCATCACCAGATCAGAGGTTTTCTTGCGGCCAAAAAACAGCGCATTCTGAATGACGATCCGGGCCATGGCATCGGCGCTATGGGTGAATTGATAGGGGGAACATATATCCCCGGCGGCATATATTTTTGCATTTGAGGTCTGCAGGCGGTCGTTAACCGTCACTCCCCGGCGGTGATAATCCACCCCGGCCGTCTCAAGATCAAGACCCTCAATATTTGGAATCCGGCCCGCCGCCACCAGAATTTCGTCACCCTCAAGGGTCCGTTCCTGATCACCCTCTTTGACCGTAACGCTCTTTTTATTCACCCGCACAACAGCCGCGCCAAGGACCATATGAATGTCCTCTTTTTCAAATTGCGCTTTGAGTATGGCACTGGCTTCGGGGTCTTCAATAGGCACCAGGCGGTCCGCCATTTCAATGAGGGTTACTTCTGCGCCAAACCGGCGAAAGGCCTGCGCCATTTCACAGCCAATGGGGCCAGCCCCGATAACGATCAGGCGGCGCGGTAATTCGGTCAAAGAAAACAGGCTTTCATTAACCAGCGGGTCGGCCTCTGCAAGGCCCGGTATGGGCGGCAGGGCAGCGCGGGCGCCAGTGGCGATCACCGCCCGGTGAAAATTTAATTTTGCCCCCGCGACTTCTATGGATGACGGTGAGGTAAATTTGCCGTCGCCCAGAAAAACATCAACCCCCAATGCGCTGAAGCGGTCCACACTGTCATGATGGGCAAGGCTTGTGCGTTTTTGCCGCATATCTTCCATCACTGCTGCGAAATCCGGGGTCTGTCCACTGTCATGGGCCTTATGAGCGGCTTTCAGCAGGGCTTTGGAGGGTACGCAGCCGAAATTCAGGCAATCGCCGCCCATGAGATGTCGTTCCACAAGGGCAACTTTGGCCCCAAGCCCCGCTGCCCCGGCGGCCACCACCAGACCCGCCGGCCCGGCTCCGATCACCACCAGATTATAGCGGCCCGCAGGCACCGGATTCTGCCAATTCGCCGGGGCCAGCATATCCACCAATGCCTTGTTATGGCTATCCTGTGGTTCTACCGTCACTGTCACGGCGTTTCTCCTTCCGCGATGGTATCCCGCAGGGCGCGGCGCGCGAGATAGGTCACATAGGCGGTGACCATGACCGTCACCGCAAAACCAACCCAGATAAATATATTCTGCGCGCCTTCAGCCCCCTGTTTCGGGGCAGCGGCAAGCTCCGTCACATTGGTGACCAACGAGCCCAGATAGGTGTATAGAAATGTGGCGGGCAACATGCCGATGAAGGAGGCCAGCACATAGCTCTGTCCCTTAACCCGGGTCAGGCCCAAAGCATAATTCAGAAAGGTAAAAGGGAATACCGGTGACAGGCGCAGCAACATGACGATTTTAAAACCCTGATCCCCCACCGCCTTGTCCACCAGACCAAAACGGGGACTGTTTGCCACCTTTGCCTGTACCCAGGGCCGCATTC
>DRKK01000021.1 GCA_011051815.1 Sphingomonadales bacterium
CTCCATATGTTTGCAGACAATATGGAAGAAGGAAACAGAATAATTATCCATGATAAATAATTTGTCAGAATTTATAACAAGGCAGGTGGCCCGGCACTCAGGGCAGGTGGCACTCATTTTTAAAAAAGCTGAAATGACCTATGGCGAATTAAGTGCCGAGGTGATGGCTTTTGGCCGTGCGCTTATGGGGCGTGGTCTGCAAAAGTATGACCGGGTGGCCTGTTATCTGCCGAAACAATTTGAGACGGTGACCGCTATCTTTGGCCCAGCTTGTGCGGGCGGGGTGTTTGTGCCGGTCAATCCGGGGTTAAAAGCCCGTCAGGTGACCTATATTCTTAAAGATTGTAACGTTCGCTATCTGGTGACTAGTGGCGACAGGCTTGTGGCGCTCAAGGATGAATTGGCGGATTGTTCTGACCTGGAAGTGATTATCGTAACCGGAAAAATGCCGGCGGCTGTGCCGGACATGGGTAAGACTGTCATCAGCTATGATGACTTTATGGCACAAGGTCGGGATAATACCACGGACATGCATGGGGTTATTGATGCGGATATGGTGGCGATCCTTTATACGTCGGGCAGTACGGGTAACCCAAAGGGTGTGGTGCTGTCCCACCGGAATATGATTGCCGGGGCCGAAAGTGTGGCCAGCTACCTTAAAAATACATCCGAAGATAAAATTTTAAGCGTTTTGCCCCTCAGCTTTGATGCGGGGCTTAGTCAGTTGACGACGGCTTTTTCTGCGGGGGCGACGGTTGTTCTGATGAATTTCCTGATGCCCCGGGATGTGATTCGCCAGACCGTAAAGCATGGTATTACCGGTATTACTTGCGTTCCGCCCCTCTGGATTCAGCTTTGTGAACTGGACTGGCCGGAGGAAGCGGTGAAATCTATTCGCTATATTGCCACCACGGGTGGGCGGATGCCAGTGCCTGTCACCCATAAATTCCGTCAGATGCTGCCGAATAGCGATATATATTTGATGTATGGTTTGACGGAGGCCTTCCGGTCTACCTATCTGCCGCCGTCAGAGGTGGACAGAATACCCGACAGCATGGGCAAGGCCATTCCCAATGCGGAAATTATGGTAGTGCGTGAGGACGGCAGCCTGTGTGATGTGGATGAGGCCGGGGAGCTGGTCCATCGGGGGGCTTTGGTGGGGCTTGGTTACTGGAATGATCCGGAGCGTACAAATGAGCGTTATCGGCCCGCGCCGGGACAACCGGCGGGATTGCCCAATCCGGAGATTGCGGTTTGGTCCGGTGATACGGTGAGAAGGGACGCCGATGGTTTTCTTTATTTCGTGGGCCGTCGGGATGAGATGATAAAAACATCCGGTTTCCGCACCAGTCCGACCGAACTGGAAGAAACCATTTATGCCAGTGGACTGGTGGATGAAATCGCCGCCATTGGTGTTGACCATGAACGGTTGGGGCAGGCCATATGGATCATTGCCACCGCCAAAACCAAGGCGGGTCTGGATATGGAGGCCATTATGGCTTACTGTCGGGCAGAGATGCCGAGCTATATGGTTCCCCATAAGCTCATCGAATGGGACAGCCTGCCCAAAAACCCCAATGGTAAAATTGACCGCAAGGCCATTGCGGCGGATGTGATAAAAGAAGAAGAAAATTGATGGCTAAAATGGACAAGAAAAAACCCGAACATGCGCCTATCACCGGATTCCCGGTGCGGGATGGTGAATTGACCATCGGCGGCATTAAGATCAGCCAGCTGGCCAATCGGGTGGGGTCAACACCCTTTTATGCTTACGATCGGAACTTAATCAGTGACCGGGTGGCAGAGATGCGGAAATATCTGCCGGCCAACCTGAAACTGCATTATGCCATGAAAGCAAACCCCATGCCCGCCGTGGTTCAGCATATGAGCCGTCTGGTGGACGGTCTTGATCTGGCTTCAGCGGGGGAGATGGCGATTGCGCTGGATACGGGTATGGACCCGGGCCTGATCAGCTTTGCCGGACCCGGAAAGACGATTGAGGAATTGTCTCAGGCCATTGCCGCCGGGGTGGTGATCAATATGGAATCTTTTATGGAGATGGAAAATATCGCCCGCCTTTCACAGGAACAGGGCGTTAAGGCAAAAGTGGCTATTCGGGTAAATCCGGATTTTGAGCTGAAATCATCAGGTATGAAGATGGGCGGGGGCGCGCAGCAATTCGGGGTGGACAGTGAAAAACTGCCGGAGATGCTAAAGCGGTTGGCCGAATTGGGGCTGGATTTTATCGGGTTTCATATTTTCAGTGGCTCACAGAATTTGAAAGAAGACAGTTTGCTGGAAACCCAGGAAAAGACGCTGGCGCTGGCGGTGGAACTGTCGCAATATGCCCCGAACGCCCCTAAAAAAGTCAATATCGGCGGCGGTTTTGGTATTCCCTATTTTCCCGGTGACACACCGCTTGATCTGAAAATTCTGGGGGAGGGGCTGTCCGGGCTTATGAAAAAATTTCATCAGGATTTGCCGGATACGGAAGTGGTCATTGAACTGGGTCGCTTTATGGTGGGTGAGGCCGGTATTTATGTGAGCAAAATCGTTGATAAGAAAACATCGCGGGGCGAAAATTTCCTGATTACGGACGGCGGGATGCATCACCATCTTGCGGCGTCCGGGAATTTTGGCCAGCTTATCCGAAAAAACTATCCGGTAGCTATTGGCAATCGGATGGGGGACGGCACAGAAG
>DRKK01000022.1 GCA_011051815.1 Sphingomonadales bacterium
AACAGAACAGCCTATGCAAAAGGTCATTACGAAACAGAAGCTAATTTTATTCGCCCTTCTGAATTACCGAAAATAACAGAAAATCTGTTGTCGAGAGGTTACAAGGAAAAAGATGTGCGGGCAATTATGGGTGAAAACTGGCTACGTGTAACAAAATTAGTTTGGAAGTAAGGGCTTGGCAGGCGTGTGAAATGAGGAAAATATGACCACAGTATCTCGTAATACAGGTTTGAGTGATCACGCCGTAGCGGGTGAGCATCCGTATTCTCAAGGATATAAACGTTATATTCTTTTCGTTTTAATGCTCGTCTATGCAAGCAATTATGTCGACAGGCAGATAATTGGCGTTCTTCTCCAGCCTATTAAGCAGGATCTTGGTCTCTCTGATACACAGTTGGGCTTTCTTTCCGGCATTGGCTTCGCTATATTTTATGCCACCTTGGGCATTCCCCTGGCAAGGTGGGCTGATCGCAATAATCGCGTTGCGCTGATTTCACTGGCTATTGCCATTTGGAGTGGCATGACGGCACTATGCGGGGCGGCAAATAATTTTGTGCAATTGGGTTTGGCAAGAATAGGTGTGGGGGTAGGAGAGGCAGGTTGCACGCCGCCCGCTCATTCTTTGATTGCGGATTACTTTGAGCCGAAAGAACGTGTCAGGGCAATGGCGATTTATGCTTTGGGGGCACCTATCGGGGTTTTGCTTGGGTATTTATTGGGGGGGTGGGTTAATGAGATATATGGTTGGCGAATTGCATTTCTGGTTGTTGGAGGGCCGGGAATAATTCTGGCACTGGTTGTGCGCTTTACCATTAAGGAACCCGTTCGAGGCCAATCAGAAAATATAAAAATTACAGAATCCGATACGCCATCTGTTAAGGAAACCATTACCCATGTATGGGCGCAGAAATCATTCCGGCATATGGTCTTTGGAACGGCGTTACTGGCTTTGACAGGCTATGGTGTTGCGGTCTGGTTTCCGGCCTTTCTAATCAGATCGCATGGCATGAATACCGGCGAGATCGGGACGTGGCTCGCCCTGATCTCTGGTGGAGGTGGTATTCTCGGAACCTTGTTTGGGGGCTATTTCGGTGAGTATCTGGACAAACGTGACAGGCGCTGGAATGCATGGTTACCAGCTCTTGCCATGCTGTTCAGTTTGCCGTTTGCTCTGCTGTCCTTCATGGCAGAATCAAGCTTTTGGAGTTTGGTATTGATTATTCCTATGGGGATAGCTCCCGCCGTCCATGCCGCGCCGGTTTATGCAACAGTTCAGGGGCTGGTTGGGTTGCGTATGAGGGCTATGGCGGCAGCCCTTCTTTTCTTTATTACAAATTTGATTGGTATGGGACTTGGGCCACAGATTATCGGCGTGCTTAGCGACTTACTAATGGCTAAATTTGGCGATGATTCACTGCGCTACACCTTAATGATAGTGTTGGTTTTTGCTATCTGGTCTGCGGTGCATTTTTTCTTGGCCAGTAAAAGTTTGCGAAGTGATTTGGCGCGGGCCAAAAATGAATAGCGCTGTGTATATATTCTTTAATCAGGAAAACCATAAGAGGCAGTCCTATGCTATTGCATGATTATCTGGATTATTATGCCCGTGAGCAGGGTGAAATGCCCTGTGTCATACAGGATGACCGTTCGTTGAATTATCAACAGTTGGCTGAACAGGTTAACCGACTGGCCCATGGGTTACAGATAAGGGGTTTGAAACCGGGGGATCGCATTGCCCTATTGTCCAGAAATTCTATTGAAATGCTAGTGGTATATCTGGCAGCATCAAAGACCGGTGTGGTTCCGGTTCCTCTGAACTGGCGGCTGGCCCCACCGGAATGGTCTTATATCATCAGGGATTCCGGGGCCAGACTGTTGTTGGTTGAAGCTGAATTTACAGAGGGGATCAATCTGGTAAGGCCGGAACTCAATATGGTTCAGGATTATTTTCAGATCGGGGGCGAAATAGCACCCTGTTGGGATTCGTTTGATGAGCTGATGGCAAACAGACCCGAAAAGGCTCTTAAATGCTCTGGTGAAGACCAGGATATTTTATATCAAATGTATACAAGTGGCACCACAGGCCGACCCAAGGGTACGCTTGTGACCCATTCAGCAATATTAGCAAATATTAGCCAGTGTTCTTTGGTGTTTGCCAGCTGTATGGGGCCTGGGAAACGCACTCTTATCGTTATGCCGATGTTTCATGCGAGTGCGGCTATATTTTCATTCATCAGTCTTTTTACGGGATCCACTATGGTCATCCATCGTGAATATTCGGCGACTATGCTGGCGGATGCGTTATCGAACCATAACATCAGCCTGGTCAATCTGGTGCCCGCTATGATCCGGGAGATGCTGGTGGATGTGGATGACTTGTCTCTGCGGGACTATAGCCAGTTGCGCGCTATTATTTACGGGGCATCCCCGATTGCAGAGAAAGTTCTACTTGAAGGAATAAAAGTCTTTGGCTGTGATTTTTATCAGGGATATGGTCAGACGGAATCTTCTGCGGGAATTTCGTTTCTGACGGCTGGTGATCATCGAAAAGCACTTAAGGGCCGCCCGGAATTACTGTTATCGGCAGGCCGGCCACTGGTGGGGACATCTTTGCGTATCGTCGATGGGGAAGGGAATGACCTGCCCGTCGGGCAAGCCGGTGAAATAATTGCCAAGGGCCCGCAAATGATGACTGGATATTGGAACCTTCCCGAAGAGACAGAAAAAACTCTGAAGGACGGCTGGCTCCATACAGGTGATGTGGGAATGCTGGACCAGGACGGCTATTTATACATTCAGGACCGCCTGAAGGACATGATTGTGTCAGGCGGAGAGAATATTTACCCCCGTGAAGTTGAGAATATACTATTTGATCATGCCTCAATTGATGATGTTGCTGTTATCGGCTTGCCCGATGAAAAATATGGTGAGACGGTTATGGCAGTTATTGTCCCTGATAAGCGTAAAAAAATACTCGA
>DRKK01000023.1 GCA_011051815.1 Sphingomonadales bacterium
GACAGGCGGCAGTGATACAATCCCCATTGATATAGCCATAATCCGGGGCGGCGAGGGCGATGCCGTTGCTGATAAAAAACGGACAGGATTCGTCCAGGGCGATTGTGCCGGATGTCACCTTGCTGTTATGGAGCATATCCCGGAACAGGTCGTAGGGACTTTCATGCTCTTCCCAGCTATGGACGGGGCCGTTCGTCACCATATATTGGGTCAGGGTACCGACCTCAAATGTGGGACAGATATAGCTGACCTCGCCCTCTGCCGGGATTAAGGCCCCGACCATGCGTTCGCTGGGGTGCCAGACAGTGCCGGTGAAATAGGTCATGCTGGTCCCCGCATGGGCATAGAGGGCGGCAATGCCCTGATCCTGCATTATCTGTTGGGCGCGGTTCAGGCGGGCGGTATATTCGTCGGGGCCGATGGGGGCAAGGCCCGCTGTCATGTCGCTGAGCCGTGCCAATTCTGTTTCTGCGGTTGATCCACCAACGCCTAAAGTCATAATATTTCCTGTATTTCTTTTATAATCCGTATGTACGGTCAATATTTTGACCTTTTGTATAATAGTATATAAGATGCAGTGATTATTTAATCTATAAAAAAAGAAGTGCTGAATATGGCCCGAAAACAAGCAGAGGATTACGACGAGAGGCGTCGGAATATTCTGGACAAAGCCGCCGAGTTATTTGCCGAGCGGGGATATGCGCGGTCTTCGATTTCGGAGCTTGCCACGGCCTGCAACGCGTCAAAATCCTGGCTGTATCATTATTACCCGTCCAAGGAAGCGATCCTGTATGATATCATGCGCTTGCATGTGACCGAGCTGGTCACTATGGCGGAGGAAGCGCTTGCCAGTTCCGGCAGCCCGAAAGAAAAATTTCGCCGGCTGGCCCGGAATTTTATGAAGATTTATGTTAATGCAGGCTCGAAGCATGTGATTCTGTTGAATGACCGGGGCTGTCTGCCCGATGATTTGCGGGCGGATATTATGGGACTTCAGGATCAGGTCGTGAATAGCGTGGTGCAGCTTATTCTGGAGATGAATCCGGCTTTGGAAAAATCGAAAGATTACCACAAACCGGTCACCATGGCCTTTTTGGGCATGATCAACTGGACCTATATCTGGTTTCGGAAAGACGGCCCCATAAATCAGGAACAATTCGCCGACCTCGCCGTGGAGATATTCCTCAATGGTTTTATGACCTTGGGTAGCGACGGGTTACAGGGCTGATTATTCTTTGCCTGTGGGATATTCTACCAGATATATTACATAGCCTTTATTTGGCCCTGATGCGCGCCACCGTAAAGCTTTCGTGTAGGTTGCCGTTGTGTAATGTACGGGCATATAATTCATATTGCCGCATCGAATGTAAGTATTTGACCAATCCGTATCCCAGGCCGTAAATTGTGATCTGGTTGCATCTGTTCCGTCAACCCATTTTAAAGTTTGAGTATTGCAAAAATACTGCAGCCCAATCCAATAGTTCTTTGCAGAAAAATTACGCAAGAGGAATTGGTGTGTATCAAGGTCTTTAATAATTGCTAGCCTTCCTCGGGTGTTTTTAAAATACTGTTTTTCAGCCAGAGCTTTAGCTTCGAACCATTTTGCATTTCTACCTGGTTTTTTCTGCATTCTGAATAATTCAAAGTAACTCTTTGAGGCAGGGTTATAATATGGTCCGGCGCTGACTGTCCCATCCGGACTAGGCGTCTTGCGTCCAGTTTCAGCGGCGGAAAGTGGTATGTAGAAAATGGTAAATAATAGACTAAATATTAGAGTTACTTTTGAGTTATTCATGGGTTATTCCTTGTCATCTGTATATGGCAATATACTTCCATGCTGGTTGCTAAAAGGTTTTATCATTATTTCTATTATGAATTATTAATATGGCAAAAGTCAGACAATTTATTCTGTCAGGAAAGCCGTAGTTTGGTCAATATATTTATTTGCCCATTCAGGCTCCTGCAGGGTCCAGAAGGCAATATCATTGACGGCTTTTCTGGTTACCGTAATACCGGATTCTTTCCATTGTTCAATGATCTTGTGAGACGCCGGAGAAAGTTTGGCAGGATCATTAAGGGAAGTTTCGATCCAGCTTATGGTCAATCTTTGCGGTAGGTCCATTTCATTTAAAGACAACGTGGATAAATCTTTCGCAAGGTCAGGTGACAGGGAATATCCGGCGATTTCTAGATTTTCTCCATTATCCAGCTTTGCCCATAGGTCCTTAACGGTAAGTTGTTGGCCGGACGTTTGTCTAGTGGTTCCTGCGGCGAGTTTGATCCGCATAAATTGTGAGATGAATTTTTTACCATTACTGACAGGCGACCATAAAATCATATGGTTTGTGAGGTCGGGGTGTTTTTGTATCAAATCAGCAGCAAGCAAGGCGCCACTGCGCATGGCCCAAAACAGGGGTGCCGTATCAGAGGCCTTTCTTAGCCAGACACATGCGGCATGAATATCCTGTTGCCAAAGGGATATATTGGCTTGTTCACATTGCCCCTCACTATCACCAGTACCGAAAAGATCAAGGATCAATACGCCATATCCGGCCTTTGTAAAGGCGCGTGCCTGCCTGTTTACCATGTGACGTGACCGGTTTAACTCTTCGCCAAAGGGCGGAATGAAAAGAATATTTCTTTTCACTTTGGTTCCCTCTTCCGGCGTATGATAAAGGGCAAAAATATTGCCGGACGGGCTGTTGATAAAAAAAGGCTTCATGGATATATCCTACTCGGCCAGTTTTTCTTCCACAAAATCGCATAGGCTGCCGAAGGTTTCAAAGGTTTCGGCGCTGATGTCATCATCATCTACAAAAATATCGAAATGTTCTTCCAGTGCGGTGATTAACATCGCGACGGCCATGGAATCCAGTTCGGGGATGTTGCCAAGCAGGGGGGTGTCACTTTCAATATCATTGGCCCGGTCAC
>DRKK01000024.1 GCA_011051815.1 Sphingomonadales bacterium
TATTTTTCTTCAAGGTAGATAAAACCAAGGAGAAACAATTAGTTAACCGATCGTTCGAGGAATTTTCTTTCTTCTCAATACATATATTGAATGTTTTATTTCCTGCATTAAGCTAAATCAGATGTTTTCTGCTTGCCAAAAATCCTAAATATGATACATTTTGTCAGATTTTATTTAAATTTATGTATCACGATAAACGGGAGACGGGCATGAGTTCCAAGGCTGAACAGGCATCGCCAACGGCGATCAAGACAGGCATAACCCATCAGATGACGGGTAATGAGGCCATTGCACGGGGCGCGTGGGAGGCTGGGGTCAAGGTTGCCGCCGCCTATCCCGGCACGCCAAGTACGGAAATTATGGAAAATATGGGCCGCTATCCGGTAGGCGATGTTCATGCCCAATGGTCGACCAATGAAAAGGTTGCCCTTGATGTGGCCATCGGGGCCTCTTTTGCCGGGGTTCGGGCCATCAGCATGATGAAACATGTGGGTCTGAATGTGGCGTCCGACGCCCTGATGTCTCAATCTTATATAGGGGTACACGGCGGCTTAGTGATGATCGTCTGTGATGATCCGGGTATTCATTCGTCCCAGAATGAGCAGGATAGCCGCTTGTTTGGCCGCTTTGCCCAGGTGCCAGTGTTTGAACCGTCTGATGCGCAGGAGGCTCTGGACTTTACCAAAGCGGCTTTTGACATCAGTGAACGTTTTGACACTCCGGTCATCGTCCGCAGCACGACCCGCATATCTCACACCCGCAGCCCCGTATTGGTCAGTGAGCGGATCACGCCGGAGGACAAGCCCTTTAACGCTGAGGTGTCCAAGAATGTGATGGTGCCCGGCCATGCCCGTGTGCGCCATCCCATCGTGATTGACCGCCTTGAAAGACTGGCAGAGGAGCTTGAAACTTCGGATCTGAACAGGCTGGAAATGGGCTCATCAAAGCTCGGAATTATCACCAGCAGTATGAGCTATGTCTATGTGAAGGAAAATCTGCCCGAAGCCAGTGTCTTGAAATTGGGTCTGTCCTTTCCCCTGCCGAAAAAACTGATACAGGATTTCTGTGCCAAGCATGATCGTGTGATTGTGGTTGAGGAGCTGGAACCTGTGATCGAGAATGAGATCAAAACCTGGGGCCTGAAGGTAGAGGGCAAAGAATTCTTCCCGCGCACCGGTGAATTGTCACCGGAACAGGTGCGCATCAGTTTTGAGCAGGCCGGGGTTCTGGAACCTGAAGCCGACGCTATGGGTCCACAGTTTGAACCATTGATCCGGCCACCGGTACTTTGTGCGGGCTGTCCTCATGCCATGAGCTATACGGCGATCCGCAGCCTTGATGTGCGGGTGGCGGGTGATATTGGGTGCTATACGCTGGCGGTGGGGGACCCCCTGACCGCCATTGATACCACCGTTGCCATGGGCTCAAGCATTGCCAATGCCACGGGTATGTATCTGGCGGGCAGTGAGGAAAAACCTATCGTGGCCACCATCGGCGACAGCACCTTCATTCATTCAGGTATTCCGCCCCTGATTGACGCGGTTTATAATCAGGCCAATATCACGGTGATCCTGCTGGACAATCATATTACCGCCATGACCGGGGGGCAGGAAAACCCCGGCACGGGCAAGACCCTGCGCGGCGAGCAAACCCATCAGGTGAATTTCGAGGAAATGATCCGGGCCTGCGGTGTTGAATGGATTGAACGGGTGGACAGCTACGACGCTGGTTCCATGCTTCATACCATGCGGGAAGCTATTGCTTACCGGGGCGTGTCCGTCCTCATTGCCGACCGGCCTTGCGTCCTTGATCCGGTAAAGATCAAAGGCCCGTCCATGACTGTAGATGCCAAGGATTGCAACGCCTGTCAGGGCTGTATGAATCTGGGCTGTCCGGCCTTGATCTGGAGCGATGAATGGTATGAGGGCCGCCATATTGTCAAGATCGACCCAAGTGCCTGTATCGGTTGTTCTGTTTGCGCGCAATTCTGTCCTACCGGGGCCATTCAGCCAACGGTTAATCTGGGTCAGACAGCGGCCAAGGCCAAACCCTGCGGCGGAGGAGCATAAAAATGACCAATGTTGTAAAATTAAACCCTGAAAAAATGAAAGAGCCGATCAATGTTCTGATCGTTGGTGTGGGCGGACAGGGCGTGATTATGGTGTCCAAGGTGCTGGCGCAGATATGCCAGAATCTGGGCTATCAGGTGAAACAGAGCGAGGTTCATGGCATGGCCAAGCGCGGCGGCGTGGTGTTCAGCCATGTGCGCTTTGGCAGTAACGTCTGGTCACCGACCATCCCTATGGGCAAGGCCGATGTGCTGATCGCTCTTGAATGGGCGGAAGGTCTGCGCTGGATGAATTATCTGCGCCCCGGCTCCGGTGTTTTCATTGCCGACACCAAACGTATTGTACCGCCCTTTGCCTGTCGCTCGCGGGTGCTGGGGGCGGATATTGGCTATTCCAAGAATACGCCCGATGATGTGCGGGAAAAGGTGGCCGAGGCTTTTGCCATTGATGCCACCGAAATGGCCACCAAGGCCGGGAATGAGCGGGCGGCCAATACCCTGTTGTTGGGCGCATTGTCTACTACGCTTACCTTCCCAGACAAGGCGTGGAAAGAGGTTATCACTCAGATGGTGCCGCCCAAAACGGTTGAGGTTAACCTCAAGGTTTTTGATCAGGGTCAGAGGTGGATCAAGGGCTCCCGCAAGGGTGAGCCGGTGGAAGGCGCTGCTTTCGTACCGCTGGTCCAGCCCGAAGAAAATGCCGTACGCACCCATCTTGAGATTACCGCAGAATGGTGCAAGGGCTGTGACATCTGCGTTAAAATGTGCCCGGAACGGTGCCTTGTCCTGAATAAGGATCAGGTGGCGGAACTGGCGGAGCCTGAGAAATGTACGGGCTGTCATATCTGTGAATGGCTCTGTCCCGACTTTGCCATATCCCTTAACCCAATTCAGCAGGAGGCCGCCGAATGACGTTGCAAAGCTCTGGTCAGGAGACCATAAATTTACAAGGCAATCATGCCTGCGCCTTGGGGGCTGTGGCGGCAGGATGCCGTTTTTATGCCGGTTATCCCATCACCCCGTCGTCCGAGGTCGCCGAACGGCTGGCCAAGGAATTGCCCAAGGTGGGCGGTGTTTTCCTTCAGATGGAGGATGAGATCGCGTCCATCGCCGCAACGCTGGGCGCCAGCATGGGCGGCGTCAAGGCTATGACCGCCACCAGTGGTCCGGGCTTTTCCCTGAAACAGGAAAATCTGGGCTATGGTATGGGGGCCGAAATTCCCTGCGTTGTGGTTAATGTCATGCGCGGCGGACCGTCAACGGGCATGCCGACCCGCCCGGCGCAGGGCGATTTGATGCAGGCCCGCTGGGGCACCCACGGCGATCATCCGGTCATTGCCCTGACCCCCGGTTCGGTGGAAGAAATTTATCAGCAAACCGCCCGGGCCTTTGCCCTGTCAGAAAAGCTGCGCATACCGGTGATTGTCCTGTTTGATGAAAGTCTGGGTCATCTGGTGGAAACCGTAGCCCTGCCCGATGTGACGGATTATGAAAAAACCGTTCGCAAATGGGCTACCGGAAAGCCAGAAGATTACAAACCCTATAAGGCGGATAAGGACGGGGTACCGCCCATGGCGCGGCCCGGCGATGGCTACCGGGTTCATACTACGGGTCTGACCGTGGATGAAAGTGGCTGGCCAACGCAAAAATCTGCTGAGGTAGAGCCGGTCATGAAACGTTTACTGGGTAAGGTAGCCCTGAATAATGATCTGGTGGAGAGTTTTGAAGATATGGACTGCGAAGATGCAGAGGTGGTTGTCGTTGCCCTTGGCGTCGTGGGCCGTGCGGCCCGTAAGGCGGTTCGGGAGCTGCGCGCATCAGGGGTAAAGGCGGGGTTATTCCGGCCCATTACCCTCTGGCCGTTTCCCACCAAAAGCTTTCGCAAGTTAACCAAAAAGGCCAAGCATTTTGTGGTGGCCGAAATGAATGCCGGACAGTTGATACTGGAAATCGGAGCCGCCAAAACGGGGCGGCAGTCGGTAACCGGCCTGAACCGTTTTGACGGGGTGCCTATCTCACCGTCCCAGATTAAGCAAAGCGTTAAGGAGGTGCTGGGCCATGAATAAGCAAGTCGCCATTTCGGCAGAAAATAATGAAGCCGGCAACAGTGAAATCCGGGATTTTGAAATCCGGGATTACCTGCGCCTTGATATGTTTCCCCATTTCATGTGTCCGGGCTGTGGTCACGGTATCGCTCTGCGCGCCCTCCTGTGGGCTATTCATTCGCAGGGTATTGAAAAGGATAAGCTGGCAATCGTTAGCGGCATCGGCTGTTCAGGCCGGGTGGGCAGCTATATTGATGCCAATACCTATCATACGACCCATGGGCGGCCATTGGCTTTTGCCACCGGGTTAAAGATGGCGCGGCCTGATCTGCATGTGGTGGTGATCACCGGGGATGGCGACTGTCTGGCCATTGGCGGCAATCATCTGATCCATGCGGCGCGGCGTAATCTGGATATTACCTGCCTGATGCTCAATAATGAAATTTACGGCATGACCGGGGGACAGGTATCCCCCACAACCCCCCATGACCGTTTTACCACCACGACCCCGGCAGGCAATAAAGAGCCAGTCTTTGATGCCAGCCGCCTGGCCGAGGCCGCCGGTGCCGGTTTTGTCGGCCGTGAGATCACCATTCATCTGCCGCGCCTGCGGGATTTGATTGCCGAGGGGCTGGCCTATAACGGCTTCTCCTTCATTGAGGTCATGTCCGATTGTACGGAGGTTAATGGCCGCAAGAATGATCTTGGCTCCTCGCCGGAAATGGTTTTGGGTCAGACCCGGACCATGCGGCCCAGTGAATATGACAATAACGTGGTTGATCATCCCTTCCGCCCCAATACCATGAATACGGGGGTATTTGTTCGTTCGGACAGGCCGGAATACGGGGCGACGTATCGCAATATGGTGGATGAAATACAGGCCTTGCAACAGAAGGGGCAGAAATGATGAAAAATCTTGAAATGCGCTTTAGCGGGGCCGGGGGGCAAGGATTACAGCTCTGCGCCAAAATATTTTCACGGGCTTTGACCGGGGAGGGTTATCATGTGTCCATGTCGCAAAGCTATGAGCCAACATCGCGCGGCGGTCTTAGCCGGGCAGATATTGTGGCCAGTGACGGCACGCCCGATTATCCGCTGACCACGGATCTGAATACGGTTCTTATATTGGATCAGGCGGCGGCGGATGCGTCTGAGGGCATTATCCGCGATGATGCCTTGGTCATTGTGGACCCGCGTCGCACCAAGAATCCGCCCAAGGGAAAATTCAAGGTTATTGAATTGCCGCTCAGCGAAACCGCGATTTCGCTGGGGTCCGAACGGGTGACCAATGTGGTGGCCACAGGGGTGATCGCCGAATTATCCGATGATATAGAGCTTGAGATTGTTGAACGGGCCCTGCGCCAAAGTTCACCGAAAAAATTTCTGGATATGAATATGGATGCGCTTCAGGCGGGCGTAGACCTTGCACGGGGGGTAAAATCCGCCTAAAACAAGAATGAAAAGTCAAAACACAGGGAAGTGAATTTATGACGATGTTCGAAGGGATTAACGGCTTTGAATATGCTAGCAAGGAAGAAATTGCGGCAAAACAGCTGGAGCGTATGAAATGGTCGCTCAGCCAGGCCTATGACAATGTGCCTTTTTACAAAAAGATCTTTGATGACCACGGCGTCCATCCAGACGACCTGAACAGCTTGGCGGATCTGGCGAAATTTCCGTTCACGGTGAAAAAGGACCTGAGGGATAATTATCCGTTCGGTCTTTTTGCTGTTCCGCGCGAGAAAATATCCCGTATCCATGCCTCCAGCGGCACCACGGGCAAGCCCACCGTTGTCGGCTATACGGCACAGGATATTGATGTCTGGGCCGAGGTCATTGCCCGCTGCATCCGGGCCGCCGGCGGGCGTGCGGGCGATATGGTTCATGTGGCCTTTGGCTATGGTCTTTTTACCGGCGGGCTTGGGGCCCATTACGGGGCCGAACGGGCGGGTTGCACCGTCATTCCCGCATCGGGCGGGGCGACTGAGGCCCAGATACAGCTGATCATGGATTTCAAGCCGCGCATTATCATGGTGACGCCGTCCTACATGCTCTCTCTGGCCGACAGTTTTGATAAGATGGGCATCGACCCCCGCACAACCTCTCTGGAAATCGCCATGCATGGGGCGGAGCCATGGACAGAGGAAATGCGCAAAGAGATCGAACAGAGGTTCGACCTGAAAGCCGTGGATATTTACGGCCTGTCAGAGGTCATGGGGCCGGGGGTTGGCTCTGAATTTGTAGAAACTCAGGATGGCCTGACCATTTGGGAAGACCTGTTTTATCCGGAAATTATTGACCCGGAAACCGGTGAAGTTCTGCCCGATGGCGAGGAAGGGGAACTGGTCTTTACCTCGCTCTGTAAAGAGGCTTTCCCCATCATTCGTTACCGGACCCGTGATTTAACTCGATTGTTGCCCGGCTCTTTATCCAACATGCGGCGGATTTCGCGCATATTTGGCCGTTCGGACGATATGATGATTATTCGCGGGGTCAATGTTTTCCCGACCCAGATTGAGGAAATCATCTGTCGGGATGAGCGGCTTACCCCCCATTATTTCTGTGAAATCCGCCGTCCAAAAGTGATGGATGAACTGACCGTGGTGGCGGAAGCCAAGGCGGAATTTTCCGATGATCACATGCGCGGCCATCTGGCTGATGAGCTGAAACGCTTTATCAAAAATCTGTGCGGGGTCACCACCAAGGTGGATGTGCGGGAACCGGGCGGCATTCCCCGGTCCGTAGGCAAGGCAAAGCGCGTTTTTGACTATCGGAATCTGGCCGACAAGTGATCTAAAATATTATCTAACCCTGCCAGCTGACCTGCCCGAATGTGTGGCAGGTCGGGCAGAGGGCCGTATAATTTTCCCGTGTCGTGTGACAGGTGGTGCAGCACCATTTGGGGTCCGGTGCCGCCTCGGCAGCTTGAGCCAGATGGGCCTGTGCCGCCTTTTCATCCTTTTTCTGCACCATATCCAGCCGGGCCAGAAGGTGATAGGTTTCGCGGGTTGCCATCTTGGTTGAGATGAGATAATCCAGCGCCTTTTTGGCCTCTGCCCAATGTTCCGTATCCAGCGCGACCCGGGCCAGAAGGTGGCGGCTGTGGAGATGGTCGGGATTAAGGGCGGTAAATTTCTGAACCCGGCGGAATTTTTCGCTAACACTTTCCAGAGGATCCAGTTTCAGGAAAAACTGACCAAGCTCTGGGTGGGGTGCCAGCTTCCATGTGGCCTCAATGACCTTTCGGGCCTTTCCCTTGTCCCCCTGTGCCAGATGATAGCGGCCAAGGAGCA
>DRKK01000025.1 GCA_011051815.1 Sphingomonadales bacterium
AAAGCCAATCCCCGAATGATTGTCGGTGCCGATGGCATGTATTTCAAGACCTCTGACGGTAGAGACCTGCTGGACGGCATTGCGGGCCTCTGGTGTTGTAACGCGGGCCATAACCGCCCGCGCATTGTTGAGGCCATTCAGAAACAGGCATCTGAGCTCGACTATGCCCCGGCATTCCAGATGGGCCACCCAAAACAATTTGAACTGGCGAGCCGTCTGGCCTCCATGATGCCCGGCGACCTGAACCGGGTATTTTTCACCAACAGCGGTTCTGAATCTGTCGAGACCGCTCTTAAAATGGCGCTGGCTTATCATCGCGCCCGGGGAGAGGGCCACCGTACCCGCTTGATTGGCCGGGAAAAGGGCTATCACGGGGTGAATTTCGGCGGTATGTCCGTGGGCGGTATGCCCGCCAACCGCAAGATGTTTGGCACTCTGGTGGCGGGGGTTGATCACCTGCGCCATACGCATGGTGTTGAGGGTAATTTGTTTGCCAAGGGTCAGCCGGAAAATGGCGCCGAGCTTGCCGATGACCTGGAACGCTTATGCCAATTGCATGACCCGTCCACCATTGCGGCGGTGATTGTGGAACCGCTGGCCGGCTCCGCAGGGGTTATTCTGCCACCGAAAGGCTATCTGGAACGGCTGCGCAAGATATGTGATGCCCACGGTATTCTGCTGATCTTTGACGAGGTCATCACTGGATTTGGACGTCTGGGCACGCCGTTTGCGGTTGATAAATTCGGTGTGGAGCCGGATATTGTGACCACGGCCAAGGGGCTGACCAACGGGGTTATTCCCATGGGCGCGGTTTTCGTTCAGGACAAGATTTACGAGGCCTTTATGGACGGGCCGGAAAATATGGTGGAATTCTTCCACGGCTATACTTTTTCCGGTAACCCCATGGCCTGCGCGGCGGCCCTCGGCACCCTTGATACTTATCAGGAAGACGGCTTGCTGACCCGCGCCGCCGACCTGTCCGATTATTGGGAACAGGCGGTTCATTCGCTGAAAGGTCTGCCCCATGTGATCGACCTGCGTAATATGGGATTTATTGCGGGAATTGAGCTGGAACCTTATCCCGGCAAGCCGACAAAACGGGCTTTTGAGGCGTTTCTGAAAGCTTATGAGATGGGGCTTCTTATCCGCACCACGGGCGATACCATCGCCCTCTCACCGCCGCTTATCATTGAAAAAACGCATATTGACTTTGCCTTTGAGACCTTGGCTACCATCATCAGGAATCTGGAATGACCATTATCGAACATATCATCGGGGGACAGAATACCCCCGGCGCAAGTGGCGAGACACAAAATGTCTATAACCCGGCAACGGGGGAGGCCATTCATCAGGTGGTTTTGGGGGCTGAGGCCGAAATCAATGCCGCCGTTCGCGCCGCCAAAGACGCGTTTCCCGCGTGGTCTGGAACTTCGCCCGCTAAACGGGCCGCTATTATGTTTGCCCTCAGAGGGGTCATGACCCGCCGGGCGGATGAGATCGCCCGCACCATCAGTGCCGAACATGGCAAGACCCATGATGACGCGCTGGGCGAAGTGGCAAGGGCGTTGGAGGTGGTTGAATATGCTTGCGGCATCCCCGACAAGCTGAAGGGTGATTTCAGCCGTGAGGTCGGTCCCGGTATTGATACTTGCGCCGAGCGGCAGGCCTTGGGTGTGGTGGCGGGCATCACGCCGTTTAATTTCCCGGCCATGGTGCCTCTGTGGATGATTCCCATGGCGCTGGCCTGCGGCAATACTTTTGTCCTCAAACCGTCAGAGCGCGATCCGTCAAGTGCCAATCTGATCTATGACCTGTTTCGGGAAGCTGGACTTCCGGACGGGGTCTTGAATGTGGTTCACGGCGGCAAGCAAGCCGTTGATGCGGTTATCGCCCACCCTAATATTCAGGCCATCAGCTTTGTTGGCTCCACCCCCATCGCCCATTATATTTATAGCAATGGCTGTGCGGCGGGTAAGAGGGTTCAGGCTTTGGGCGGGGCGAAAAATCATATGATTATCCTGCCTGATGCGGATATTGATCAGGCTGCCGATGCCCTGATGGGGGCTGGCTTTGGTTCTGCCGGTGAACGCTGTATGGCGATCAGTGTGGCGGTTCCGGTGGGGGAAGAAACGGCCAATCGGCTGGTTGAGAAGCTCACGCCCATGGTGCGCGCCCTTAAAATCGGCCCATCAACGGATACTGACGCTGAAATGGGACCTGTCATCACCAAAGAGGCCAAAGACCGTATTGAAAATCTGATCAGCGCCGGAGAAGGCGAGGGGGCCGAGGTTCTGGTGGATGGACGCGGGTATAATCTCCAGGGCTATGAGGGCGGTTTCTGGGTCGGCGGTACTTTGCTGGACCGGGTGACCGAGGATATGACCGTTTACAAACAGGAAATTTTTGGCCCCGTTTTGTCAGTATTACGTGCGGACAGTTATGACACGGCGGTGGAGCTGATCAACAAACATCAGTACGGCAATGGCACCGCCATTTTCACCCGTGACGGCGATGCGGCGCGGGATTTTGCCAAGCGTATTCAGGTGGGCATGGTCGGCATCAATGTGCCCATACCGGTGCCGGTGGGCTATCACAGTTTTGGCGGCTGGAAACAGTCTATCTTTGGTGCGCATGGCATTTACGGCCCGGAAGCCATCCATTTTTACACGCGGTTGAAAACCGTCACCTCACGTTGGCCCACGGGCATCCGGTCCGGCGCTGAATTTACTTTTCCAAGCATGGGATAATCATATGACTTCTCCGAAAACAAATACTTTACGCGGCGGCCTGATACAGATGGCCCTTAAGTCCTCAACCGATAATGACCCGGAAACCATCCGTCAGGCCATGATCGAAGCCCACATCCCCCTCATTGAACAGGCCGGGGAGGCCGGGGTGCAGGTCCTGTGTTTTCAGGAGGTTTTCACCCAGCCCTATTTCTGTCCCAGTCAGGACGAAAAATGGTATGACAGTGCGGAGCCTATTCCAAACGGCCCGACCACCCAATTGATGCAGGATTATGCCGCCAAATATGAAATGGTTATCGTGGTGCCCATTTATGAGCGGGATGATGTGACCGGCATCTATTATAACACTGCCGCCGTGATTGATGCGGACGGGTCATATCTTGGCAAATACCGCAAGACCCATATCCCGCAGGTCAGCGGATTCTGGGAGAAGTTTTTCTTTAAACCCGGCGCGTCAGACTGGCCGGTGTTTCAGACCCGCTATTGCAAACTGGGTGTTTACATCTGCTATGAC
>DRKK01000026.1 GCA_011051815.1 Sphingomonadales bacterium
TGTGGCTGGCCCCGACACAGGTGGTAGTCACCGGGATCACATCCGATCAGGATGATCACGTTCGTAAAGTCTATGATCAATTGATTGCTCAGGGGATTCGGGCCGACATTGACCTGCGTAGTGAAAAGATCAATTATAAAATCCGCGAGCATTCCCATGCCAAGGTGCCAGCCATCTATGTGGTCGGCGCGCGCGAGGCCACGGAAAATACCGTAACCGTCCGCCGTTTGGGGTCAAAACAGCAAGAAACCCTTGATTTGGACGCCGCAATTAATAAACTGAAAGCTGAATCGCTTGCCCCTGATCAAAGAACAGGTCAATGAGCATTGCAATTTAATTGTTTTTCAGTAATAAAGAGTGAAACTACACCATTTTTAACAGCAAAGCGGAACCCGCCAAAAATATGGCACCCGCAGGAGGAAATTAAATAGCCAGACGACCAATGCAAGGCCCGCCATCCAAAAAAGGATTACGGGTTAATGACGAGATCACCGCAGATCAAATCAGACT
Organism: Sphingomonadales bacterium; assembly: GCA_011051815.1. Taxonomy (GTDB): domain Bacteria; phylum Pseudomonadota; class Alphaproteobacteria; order Sphingomonadales; family Emcibacteraceae; genus Paremcibacter. The sequence goes on from DRKK01000026.1 coordinate 511, forward strand.
GATTGATGACAGTGGTGAGAATCATGGCACCGTGAATATTGACAAAGGCCTGTCCATGGCAAAAGCGGCGGGGCTTGACCTTGTGGAAATATCCCCAAATGCTGAACCGCCCGTGTGCAAAATTCTGGACTATGGCCGCTTTCGCTATGCCGCCCAGAAAAAAGCCAGCCTGGCCAAGAAAAAACAGAAAACGGTCGAGGTCAAGGAAATCAAACTGCGTCCCGGCATTGAAAAGCATGACTATGACGTAAAAATGCGCGCCGTAGATAAATTTCTGAGCGGCGGCGACAAAGTCAAAGTAACCCTGCGTTTCCGGGGCCGTGAAATGGCCCATCAGGAACTTGGTATGGACCTGCTGAAAAGAGTTCAGGAAGATTTTCAGGATCTGGCCAAGATCGAACAGGCCCCGAAAATGGAAGGCCGCCAGATCATCATGGTGATGTCGCCCAAGTAATCTTACGGCATTTATTGCGAGTCGATATGGGGGTTAAACTGGAACGGTTACAAACAGTGACGTAACCAGTAATCCCTGTCATCGCAGTTGATTTTTTAACGTTTCTGCGCTATAATAACCCTATTGTGCGCCCAAAGGTTAAGCACATCTTGGTACGCTGAGGAATAGCAGCTGAATTAATCAACGTGACCAGAAAGAGAACCCGCCAGAGGATTTGCCCCGGCGGGTTTTTATTTGGACTCTACTGAATTTTATCCACCCTATAGCCCTTGGCCTGCAACATACCCACAAGACCGTCCTTGCCCACCAGATGGGCGGCACCGACCACGATAAAGATACGTTTGCCGCTGTTGATATGATCCTCAATAGCGGGCAACCAGTTCTTGTTGCGGTCCACCAGAAGGGCCTGATACATTTCCGGCTGGTCTGCCATATCCTCAACCATGGTTTTGGTCATCCGGTCCCCATCGCCCGAGGCCCATGCCTCAAGATAACTGGTGATATAGCGTTTAAAATCATCGAGCTTATCCAATGTATCGGACAGCATCTCTGCCTGCACCACCATAGGGTGATGGATCAGAGCATTCATGGATTCTTGCGGTGTCTCAAGGCCGGAGATCGGTTTTTGCACTTTTTTCGCCTGACCTTCCAGAAATTTATCCACCCCGGAATTAGGGTCCATGCCGCTCGTCATGGCGGACACCAGTGATATTTGTATGGCCATAAACCAGGGCTTTGACTTTTTCGCCATGGCCTCATCCATACCCATAAGCTTTTTGGCATAGCCCAGCATCTTGGCGTAATGGGCCTCATCCAGATGATTTTTCAGGCTGTCATCATCCTTGAAAAAGGCATTGTTAATCACGGTGGCCTGTATGCCGGCGGTGGCTTCGGGTGTCATTTCCGTTTCCATGACCAATTCATCCGAGCCTTCAAACGAACGACTGATGATACCGTCATACCATTGATAATTCTTGGGCAGAATGTGAAATGAACCAAGCAGATATACGGTGCCACCAGCTTTTGTCACCTGCCACAGAGCCGGACGGGCATTGACGATCTCTGTATCGGCCGCGCCTGCAGGCGGGGACAATATGATGATACCCAGAAGAAAAATGCTGATAGACTTGGCCAAGAGATAACGGCTTAGCTGAGGTATTAACGTATAAATCATATTGTCAAATCCTGTATTTTTTTGAGTGTCGGGAAATTTAACGGCCCCGGCGTGATGGTCATCTTAACCAACGTTAGGTTCAAATTATGTTAAGAACAAGGTAAATTTTAATGATCTCTGGTAGGCCAGCTGAAACAACCCATGACCGACTTATCTCCCTTGATATTATCCGGGGCTGTGCTGTGCTTGGCATATTAATCGTCAATATCGCCGGTTTCGCCCTGCCCTTTTCCGCCCTCAACAACCCCACCGTTGCCGGTGTTGCCAACAAAATGGATTATGACGCCTGGTATCTAACGGACTTGCTGGTCACCAACAGCATGCGTGGGTTATTTGCCATGCTCTTTGGCGCCAGCATCATACTATTGACCCGCAAAATAGAACAACAACAAGGCCGCGCCGTTGCCCGGGCCTATTTTTTTCGGCGTAATCTTTTCCTGTTGTTGTTTGGGCTGATCCATTCCTATCTTCTGTTGATGGCCGGGGATGTTTTATTTCCCTATGCCCTGACGGGATTTATACTCTATTTTCTAAAAGACCTGCGTCCCCGGAATTTAATTTTTGCCTTTCTGCTCATTATCACCCTTAAAATCTTCATGGCCTATATCAGCTATATAAGCCTTAATGACTTTTGGCAAATGGCACAGACAAAAGGCGGGGAAATCGCCCTGCAATGGCAAGCCTTGATATCAGAGTTCAGCCCGTCCCCGCAGGAAACGGTCAAAGAGATCGCCGCCATGAAGGGCAGCTATCTAGATAACCTGTTTAATGTGGCGCCTTTTGTCCTGTTCCTGCAAAGCTATTATTTCATCACCGAATTTCTATGGGATGTGGCCAGCATGATGCTGCTGGGCATGGCGCTTTTCAAGCTCAGGGTATTACAGGGGAATTATTCCCGGAAATTTTATCTGTTATTAGCTATTGCCGGATATGCCGTCGGCATCATGCTCAATGCCGACAGTCTTGCTTATCTGGAAAGTCATCATTTTGATTTCCTGAGCCAGCAAAAAGCCCACATCACAGCCGACCTTGCCCGGGTCGGCCTGACCCTGGGCCATTTGGGGCTTTTACATCTGTTTATATCCCTTGATCTGCTCAAATGGTTAAAAGAGGCACTGGCGGCGGTGGGCCGGATGGCGCTTAGCAATTACATCATGCAGACAGAAATATGCATTTTCCTTTTCTATGGCTTTGGCTTTAATCTCTTTAATGAACTGGGGCGGGCTGACCTGCTTCTCATCATGGGCGGGATCTGGATTTTCCAGCTTGTCGCAAGCGTTTTCTGGTTAAAATATTTTTCCTATGGGCCTCTGGAATGGCTATGGCGCAGTTTGACTTTAGGCAAAAGAATTGCCCTAAAAAAAACCATGTGAAACAAGTAGTGAATCCCCTTGCAATCCCTGAAAAAGAGCGTTATACACCTCAACTTCATTGGGTGATATGGCTGAAACTTAGGGCATGCCTCATCACCCGGAAAGCTTGGCGCAACTATTGCGCCATAATTTTTTACGAAAAGGAAAAGCTAAATGCCCAAGATGAAAACCAAAAGCAGTGCCAAAAAGCGCTTCAAAATCACAGGTACCGGAAAAGTACGCGCATCGCAAGCTGGTAAACAGCACGGTATGATTAAGCGCACAAACAAACAACTTCGTAACCAACGCGGCACCACCATCCTGTCCGATCAGGATGCGCGGATCGTCAAAAAATTCATGCCTTACGGTTAATGCAGACGATTGATTTAGGAAAAGATAAATGGCACATGTAAAAAGAGGCGTGACATCTCACGCACGTCACAAAAAAGTTTTAAAACTGGCAAAAGGCTATCGTGGCCGCCGGAAAAGCACCATCAGAATCGCAATGCAGGCCGTCGAAAAGGCTGGCCAATATGCGTATCGCGACCGGAAAGTTCGCAAGCGGAAATTCCGGGCATTGTGGATTCAACGTATCAATGCCGCCGCGCGGATTCATGATATGACCTATTCACGATTTATGAACGGCCTGAAACTCGCAGGCATCGAACTTGACCGTAAAGTTCTGGCTGATCTGGCCGTTCGTGAACCAGATGCTTTTAAAGCAATTGCTGATCAGGCACAGGCCGCGTTAAACGCCTGAACCGCCAATCACATTTCAGATTGAGACTTATCGTTCAAGGAGCCTGCTGTTACAGCAACAGGCTCCTTTTATTCATTTCAGGGTAATTTTTATATATCGGGTGACCAAATGGAAGACCTCCAGCGTTTAGAAACAGAAATCATATCGGCGATTGTCGCCTGTGATGACCTTGGCGGGCTAGAAGAGCTTCGCGTGGCAGAAGTGGGCAAAAAAGGCCGCGTCAGCCTGCTGATGCGGAAATTGGGCAAGATGAGCCCGGATGAGAAAAAAGAATTTGGTCCCAAATTGAACGGCTTGAAAAACCGCATCATCGACGGCATCACCGCCCAGAAAACCAATCTTGAACAGCAGGAGCTGAACCGCCGTCTGTTATCTGAAAAAATCGACATTACCCTGCCGACGCCGCCGGAAAATATGGGCAGCATCCATCCCATCACTCAAGTTATGGATGAGGTGGCCGAAATTTTCACTGAAATAGGCTTCAGCATTGCCGAAGGGCCGGAAATCGAGGAAGATTTCTATAACTTCACCGCCCTGAATATTCCGGCGGAACATCCCGCCCGGCAAATGCATGATACCTTTTATTTTCCCGAAGACGCCGAGGGCAACCGCAAGCTCCTGCGCACTCACACCTCCCCGGTTCAAATCAGAACCATGATGTCCGGTCCGCCGCCTTACCGGATCATAGCCCCGGGGCGCACCTATCGCTGTGACAGTGACGCGACCCATACCCCCATGTTCCATCAGGTAGAGGCCCTTGTCATCGACAAGGACATTCATATGGGGCATCTGAAATGGTGTATTGAGGAATTCTGCCGTAAATTCTTTGAACTTGATGATGTGAAAATCCGCTTTCGACCCAGCTATTTCCCCTTCACGGAACCGTCCGCCGAAGTGGATATTGGCTGTGCGTTCAAGGACGGTGAAATCCTGATCGGTGAGGGCGATGACTGGTTGGAGATCATGGGCTGCGGTATGGTTAACCCGCGCGTTCTGGAAAATGTTAATCTGGACCCTGATGAATATCAGGGCTTTGCCTTTGGTATGGGATTGGACCGGATCGCCATGTTGAAATGGGGCATCCCTGACCTGCGCGACTTCTTTGCCGCCGACTTGCGCTGGCTGAAACATTATGGTTTCGCTGCGCTGGACATTCCGTCACTCAGTACGCAAGGGGGGGGGAACGAGCTGCGCGAGCGGGGGGGCTCAAGTAGCCCAAAGGGCGATAGACCCCCCATGAATAAAAAAGGGAACAAGTAAAATGAAATTCACCTTGTCTTGGCTCAAAGAGCATTTGGATACAGAAGCCCCGATCAATGAGATTTCCGAAAAGCTGACCGCCATCGGGCTTGAGGTTGAGGAAATTACCAACCCGGCCGATGATCTGGCCCCCTTTGTCATTGCCGAAGTGTTGGAAGCCGGCCCTCATCCTGATGCGGACAAGCTTCAGGTATTGAAAGTCAATACGGGGACGGAGGTTATTCAGGTGGTCTGCGGCGCGCCCAATGCGCGGGCGGGCCTGAAAGGGGCCTTTGCGCCTTCCGGGGCTACCATTCCCACCAATGGCATGAAACTGCGCCCCACCAAAATTCGTGGTGTGGAGAGCAACGGCATGATGTGTTCCGAGCGGGAGCTGGGCCTTGGGGATGACCATGACGGCATTATCGACTTGCCCGCAGATGCGCCGGTCGGGGTAAAATTTGCCGATTACAAGGATATGGATGATCCTGTGATTGAGATCGCCATCACCCCCAACCATCAGGATGCCCTTGGCATTTACGGCATTGCCCGTGATCTGGCTGCGGCGGGTCTTGGCACCCTGAAACAGCGGGATATGTCCCCGGTCAAGGGCACCTTCGAGAACCCGCAAAAGGTTGTTCTGGCCAATCCGGAAGCCTGTCCGGTATTTGCCGGAAGATATATTCGCGGCATCAAAAATGGCCCTAGCCCTGAATGGCTACAGAAGAAACTCCGCGCCCTTGGCATGAAACCTATTTCCGCATTGGTGGATATTACCAACTATCTGACCTATGACATGGCACGGCCTCTTCATGTGTTCGATGCCGATAAATTACAGGGCGATATTGTGGTCCGCCTGTCCAAGACCGGAGAAAGCCTGACTGCTCTTGACGATCAGGATTACAGTCTTGAAGACGGCGTTTGTGTCATCACCGACGACAGCGGCGTCATTGGCCTTGGCGGCGTTATGGGCGGGGCTAGCACCGGCTGTCAGCCGGGTACGGTCAATGTGTTTCTGGAAGCCGCATGGTTCGACCCGATCACCATCGCCATGGCCGGGCGTAAGCTTGGCATTGACAGCGACGCGAGATACCGGTTTGAGCGCGGCGTGGACCCGGACACCATGATGCCAGGCATTGAATATGCCACGCAGCTAATTCTTGACATGTGCGGCGGCGAAGCCAGCGACGTCACTGTCTCCGGCACGGCCCCGGTCATCTCAAAGACTGTCCCCCTGCGCCCGGGCCGCGTTGGCCATCTTGGCGGCGTGGAAGTGGCCGAATCTGACATTATCGGCATTTTATCGCGCCTTGGTTTTCAGGTTGCAAAATCAGGCAACAAGCTGGACGTTGTTACCCCGTCATGGCGGTGCGATATTGACGGTGAGGCGGATCTGGTGGAAGAAGTCCTACGGATTTATGGCTATGATCAAATCCGTTCTGAACCATTGCCTGCCTCCAGTCGGGAAATCAACACCGGTCTGAACGCCATGCAACGGCGGGTCCGTACCGCCAAACGGACGGCGGCGGGCCGTGGCTTGCGTGAAGCGGTTACATGGTCCTTCCTGCCCTCTGCACAGGCCGCCCTGTTTGCGGATCTGAAACCTGAACTGGTGCTGAGCAACCCGATCAGTTCTGATCTGGACGCCATGCGGCCCAACCTGTTGCCCAACCTGATCACGGCGGCGGGACGTAATATGGACCGGGGATTTCGCAATATAGCCCTGTTTGAATGCGGCAACCAATTTGCCAGCGATACACCAGAGGGACAATCCCTTGTCCTTGCGGGCATCCGGCGCGGACAAACTGGGGCCAAACATTGGGCCAAGGGGCCGCAGGATGTGGATGCCTACACCGCCAAGGCCGATGCAGAAGCCATCCTAAGCGCCATTGGGGCCAAGATTGACAATGCTCAGGTGGTGGCCGAGGCTCCTGACTGGTACCATCCGGGACGCAGCGGTGTCATCCGCCTTGGGCCAAAAAATATTCTGGCCTGGTTCGGTGAGATTCATCCGGCCATCGGCAAAGCCCTTGACGTCAAGGGACCTCTGGTGGGCTTTGAAATCCTGCTGGAAAATATTCCCTTTTCCAAGTCCGGTAAAGGCAACAGTAGAGGACCGCTGAGAACATCTGATTTTCAGGCGGTGGAACGGGATTTTGCCTTTGTGGTGGACCGTAACCTTGCGGCGGCGGAACTGATCAAGGCGGTACGTACCACTGACAAGAAATTAATCAGCGAGGTTACCCTGTTTGATGTTTATGTTGGACCCGGCATCGGAGAAAATCAAAAGTCTCTGGCCCTGAATGTAAAATTACAACCGACGGACAAGACATTAACCGAAGAGGAAATTGAGCAATTCTCATCAAAGGTTATTACCAATGTAGAGAAACGATGCGGCGGGGTTTTACGATAAATTCAACCCCTGCTTGCTCATTTTAATGTTTTTTTAAAGCTGGTCCCTTACAGTATTTGTCGAAAGCGTAATCTTGAGTACAAGTATATATGGCCAAAGAAGCAAAAGACATCAAAGTACCGTTAAAAACGAGGTTAAATGCCTGGTGGAATGGCTATGACCTTGATGACGTGAAAGAACTCCTTTTTGCCCGTCAAAATGGCGGGGACGCGCCTGAAAAAACGCCTGCTGCCCCTATAGAGATTGATAAACCGGACGTTGAAGACAGCATTTCCGCTCTGAAATGGGATGAGCTTAGAATGGAAATGAGCCAGTTGATCTGGGGGGATGGCTATTGCGGTCCCGGCGGCAAAGAACATATTGAAAAAATGTGCAAGCTCTTGGCCATGAATTCAGAAATGAGCGCCATTGTGGTCGGGGCTGGTCTTGGGGGTCCGGCGCGGGTACTGGCCGAAGAATTCGGGGTCTGGATCACTGGCTATGAGTTGTCAGAAAAACTGGCCGAACGGGGCATGAAAATGTCCACAGACTTAGGCCTTTCTTCCAAAGCCATCATTAGCCACCTTGACCCGGAAAAAGCAGAACCTTTTGACCGGCGTTTTGACCGGGCTTTTTCCAAAGAAGCCCTGTATAATTTCCCTGACAAGCCAAAAATTCTCAAAGATATTTTTGATACCCTCAAAGACGGTGCCCTGTTCCTGATCACGGATTATACGCTGACCGATGTCTCAGCCATTGAAAATCCGGATGTCCAGAAATGGCTCAGTCAGGAAGCCACCCGGCCCTTTCCCGTGACCGCCGACTATATGCAGAAGGCGCTGGAAGATATTGGTTTTGTCCTCCGGGTGAATGAGGATATTTCCAAGGAATATATTGACCTTATCGAAAATAGCTGGTCAAAGGCGGCCACCGTGGCCGAACATCTGGCCGCAAAGGGGGATGAAGGGGTAAAAGCCATAAAAACCCTTATGGAGGAAGCCGAACATTGGGCGCTTCGGGCCAAACTCCTCAAAGACGGCCACCTGCATGTATGGCGGTTTCTGGCCAATAAACCGGCTGAGGAAATCCGCTAAGCTCACCTCCCTCATTATCCCCTTGTATTCCCCCGTCAATGAATGATAAAAGCCCTGTCATGACAGAGCTAGATAAAATCCGAAATTTTTCCATCATTGCCCATATTGACCACGGGAAATCCACCTTGGCTGACCGCATGATCCAGCATTGCGAAGGTCTGACCGACCGCGAGATGAAGGATCAGGTGCTTGATAATATGGATATTGAGCGCGAACGGGGCATCACCATCAAGGCACAGACCGTGCGCCTGACCTACCGCGCCCATGACGGTGAGGACTATATCCTCAATCTGATGGATACACCGGGCCATGTGGATTTCGCCTATGAGGTCAGCCGCTGTCTTTATGCCTGTGAAGGCTCTCTTCTGGTGGTGGATGCCTCCCAGGGGGTTGAGGCCCAGACCCTGGCCAATGTTTATCAGGCCATCGACAATAATCACGAGATTGTCCCGGTCCTGAACAAGATCGACCTGCCCGCCGCCGAGCCGGAACAGGTCCGCGCCCAGATAGAGGATGTGATCGGCATCGATGCCAGCGGCGCCATTAAAGTTTCCGCCAAAACCGGCGAAGGCATTGATGAGCTGCTCAACAGCCTTGTTGAGATCCTTCCGCCG
>DRKK01000027.1 GCA_011051815.1 Sphingomonadales bacterium
GCAGTTAACCCGCTTTATCATGTGATCGTTTTTCGGCCTTCCAGGTCAGGGAAATGAGCAATATGGACATGATACAGGCGCCTACAATCATGGCAAAACCTGCATCCCAGCCCGCATTGTCCACCACGGCTCCAATGACCAGGCTGGCGGTAACCGCCCCGCCCACATAGCCGAACAGGCCGGTGAACCCGGCGGCGGTTCCGGCGGCTTTTTTCGGCGCGAGATCCAAGGCCTGCACCCCGATTAACATCACCGGGCCATAGATAAAGAAGCCGATGGCGATCAGCATGGCAATATCAATGCCCGGATTGCCCGGCGGGTTAAACCAATATATTAAGACGCAAACCATGGTCAGCAGCATATAAATAATGGTGGCCGGGGCGCGGCGTCCCTGAAAGACCCTGTCGGAGAGCAAGCCGCAGATCAATGTCCCCGGAATGCCGGCCCATTCATACAGGGCATAGGCCCAACTGCTGTCATCAAAGGAGAAATGTTTGACCTCATTCAGGTAGGTCGGTGCCCAGTCAAGCACACCATAGCGGACCAGATAAACAAAGGCATTGGCGATGGCAATGGCCCAGAGCAGCCTGTTATTTAGCACATGGTCAAAGAATATCTCCCGGGCGGAAAACTCCGTTTCATGGCTTTCATCATAGTCAAAGGATTTTGGGTAATCATTTTTGTATTTCTCAATGGCGGGCAGACCTTGCGACAGGGGCGTATCCCGTACGGTCAGGAAGATAAATACCGCGACGCCAAGGGCGAAAAACCCGTGGAAATAGAGGGTCGCGTGCCAGTCCGCAAAAAGCGATACGCCCAGAATGGCCAGTGGCCCCACAAGGCCACCGCCCACATTATGGGCCACATTCCAGATCGCCATTTTTGTCCCGCGCTCGCCCGGGGCAAACCAGTGAACCATGACCCGGCCACTGGGCGGCCATCCCATCCCCTGAAACCAACCATTGATCATCAGCAGCACGAACATGACGCTGACCGATCCGGTGGCAAAAGGGACCGTACCCATAAATATCAGGATAGAGGCCGAAACCAGCAGGCCGAGGGACATGAAAACGCGGGCGTTGCTGCGGTCTGATACGCTGCCCATGAAAAATTTGGACAGGCCATAAGCGATGGATACACCGGACAGGGCAAAGCCCAGATCAGTTTTGGAATAGCCCTCTTCTATGAGATAGGGCATGGCGAGGGTAAAATTCTTGCGTACCAGATAATATCCGGCATAGCCGATGAATATGCCGATGAAGACCTGCCACCGCAGGCGGGTATAGGTATGATCCACATTTTCATCGGCGACTTTCGTGGCGCTTGTGGCCGGCTTGAGGATGCCTATCATTTCGTGGGGGCGTCCTTATTCTTTTCTTTCAAGAAGTTTACTGTCAGGTCGGTAAAATCTGTGAAGACGCCGTCCACGCCAACCTGAAAAAAGAATATATCCAACAGGTCTTCATAGCTTTTGGCATAGGCCGGGATAATTTCTTTTTCTCGCCGGAAAGTATAGGGATGAATTTCAAGCCCAGCATCATGGGCGGCCTTGACCAGCGGGGTAATTTGTAGGGCGTCGGGCGATGATTGGGTTAAGACGAGCATATCCTTATCCGGGCCGATGCCATCGGCAAATTTCGCCAGATCCTTCATACCTTTCTGACTGAGAAAAGGCATATATTCCTTGGTATATTCAAGCAGTTGCACCAGTTTCAGCTCCATGCCCATTTCAGGTAGCAGATCATCATGGATATGTTTTAGCTCTACCGGGTCGAAACATTGTAGATATACTCTGTCGCTTTTTCGGCTATAGCCATAGGCTTTCAGAACCTTTAAGACCGCCCGTGAAATATCCTGTCCCTCTGATTTGTGAAAGGCCGGGCTTTTTATCTCCGGATAGATGCCCACATTGCGGCCTGTTGAAATGTTCAGTCCTTGCACAAGCTCTATTTCATCTTCAAAAGTGTGAATTTTGAAATTGGATTTTCCAAGGGGAAAGCGATCCGGGAAAACCGCAATTTTCTTGCCGTCTTTCCAATGGAAGCGTTCAGATACGGAAAGTGTCTGAATTTCTGCCAGGGTGAAGTCAATGACATAATAACGCCCGTCTTTCCGGCGGCGGTTCGGGAAAATGTCTTTGACGTTTGTGACCGCATCCAGATGATGATCATGGAGAACAATGATCTTTTTATCCCGGGTCATCACAAGATCCTGTTCCAGATAATCAGCGCCCATGGCATAGGCCATGGCCTTGGCCGCCAATGTATGTTCCGGTAGATACCCACTGGCCCCGCGATGGGCGATGACAATCTTTTTGTGCTGTTTGACCATTGTTTCTTTTCCGTATGACAGGGTTGGGCCGATCAATAAATTGGACATAAGGCTGACCAAGATCAGGCCCAGTCCTTTATGGAATATTTTAACTGGCTTCATAATATGGCTTTCTGAGGCAGGATTAAAAACTTTTAACAACGCGCATATAGTAATAGCCGCCGTTATGGCCAAAGGGGGCCGAACGGCGGGAATAGGTAAAAACCCCCGGCGAGGATACAATACCGTCAATTGATCCAGCCCGGGACTGACCAATTTTGTTCATATCCGGAAATATATTGAACAGGTTATTGGCTCCGAGGATTAACCTTACCCGCGCTTTATCAAGGAAATATGACAGCTGCAGATCTGTGAGCATTTTGGAGCCGAATTTCTGTATATTCTGTCCGGGGCCGGTGGTGGTGTTGCAGGATCCCTCACATACCACATAGGACCCATAGAAATTATTGCGTAACACAAAAGACCATTGTTTATAGCCGTAATCCAATGTGAAATTTATTCGTGACGAAGGTTGCCATTCTTCAATGATTGACCGGTCCTGCGGGCTGAACAGAACCAGACCGTCGACGCCGGGCAAAGGTGAGGCGATAGAGCCAGACTTAATTCGGGTCTCTGTTTTATTGGCGGCCAGGGACAGCATCAACCGGTGGCCTGATTTCATGGGGACATTATAATTCAGAACAAAATCAACACCCTGCGTTTTGGTGTCGGCCATATTGGTAAAAAATTGCCCGTCTGTGGCTCCTGTTGCCGCCGTGACCAACGGGAAATCATCCCCAATGGGAATGCTGCCGGAGATCGCAATTCGGTCATTAATGTCAATCCGGTAATAATCTGCGGTCATGGTCAGGTTATCTGCCAACGTTGCCACAAAGCCGAGGCTGTAATTGATGGCGGTTTCTTTTTTTAATTCCGGGATACCCAATGTGCGGGCGACCGTACTGTCATTGCGAAAGGTTCCCCTTTCTTGCGCGACGGACTGACCGTTCACTTCGACAAACTGGGTGCTGGTGCTGTTAAAGAATTTTTGTTGCATGGAGGGGGCGCGGAAACCGGAGCTTATGGACCCGCGCAGGGCAAAGGCCGATGAAATCTGATAGCGGGCGGCAAATTTGGCATTTATGCGGCTACCGAAATCGCTGTAATCCTCAAAACGTGCCGCCACATTAAGCAGGAAATTATTTAGTATTTCTATCTCCACATCCGTATATATGGCCAGATTGTTACGGCCTTCGTCAACAGCATTATCGGGGGAAAAGCCTCGGAAAACCTGAAATCCCGGGGCATAAGGAATGGGATTTATATCACAACCGGGGCAATTGCGGTTGAACTGGCCGCCATTTTGATAGGAAACCGGCTCACCTGCGATTATCCGGTAATCCTCATGTCGCCATTCCGCACCAAAGGCGATATTGGCTTTTTCATAGGCCTTTGACAGGTCAATATTTACCGTTGTCTGATTAATTTTCAGCGTGCCCGCATTGGCTGATGTGGGGCTGTCAGCGCCGAAAGAGGCATTGAGGGAATTGGCAATTATAAATTGAAAACTGTTGCCACCGGTGGTGGCGCTGGCGTCCAATGTCCAGCCTCGTCCCATATCCCACATTACACCGGCCAGAATGGAATGGTCCAATATTCTGGAATTGATCAGGGGGAGAAAACCCTCAGGGTAAAGCTCAACAACCGTTCGACGGACATCATTGGCCCGGCGGTAAAATCCGGCGGATTGGTTATCCCGGTCCGAATAGGTGCCGAACATGTAAAATTCACTATTGTCATCAAAAGGCAGGGCCATATTCATGACCAATGCTTTCTGGCGGGAATCGGAATCGCCAATGCGGAAGTTTTTACGCTCAAAGCTGGCCTCTCGGGGGTCAATAGCAATATTACCTTCGGCACAGGGTTTCTGCCCGCCGGTTTCAAATTGCAGACAGCCGGTCAGGCCTGCCCGGTTGGTGTTTTTCTTATCCCGGAATTCAGCGGACAGCGTGAGATGCCCCCGGGACATTAATTTGATGCCGTAACTGCCATTGGCGACAAATGTATCACCGTCTCCCTTATATGTTTGGCCGTAGGAGCTGGATATATTGCCGCCGTCACTCTGGTCCTTCAGGATAATATTGATCACGCCTGCGATGGCATCGGATCCATATTGGGCCGAGGCCCCGTCCCGCAGGACCTCAATACGTTTGATGGCACTAGGGGGGATAGCGTTCATATCGACGCCGGTAGCCCCGCGCCCCACAGAAGTGTTAACATGAACCAGCGCGCTGGTATGGCGGCGTTTGCCGTTGATTAGAACCAGAGTTTGATCGGGCCCAAGGCCGCGCAGGGTCGCCGGTTTTACGGCATCGGTGCCATCGGAAATGCTTGAGCTTGAAAAATTAAAGCTGGGGGCAAGGGATTGCAGGATGCGGCCGGTTTCAGTTTCACCGGTGGCCATCATACTGCGGGCGCTGATGGTGTCGACGGGAACGGGGGTTTTTACGGCGGTCCGGCCCTTTGCCCGGCTGCCGATGGAGATAATCTCCTCAAGGCCGGCGGCCGGGTTGTTATCTGCTTCTGTTGTGGTTTGAGGGGATGAAATATCATTTTTGTTCTGCGGAATCTTATCAGTATGGTCGCCTTTGGTTCGAATGGTAACGGTGTTTTCTTCGGAAAATTCATATTCAAAACCCGTGGCGCGTAGCAGCCGCCTTAGCGCTTGCCGGATAGTGTATTTCCCCTTTAGAGCCGGGACGTTTTGCAGGGGTTCTTTTTGGGCCACATAGATCAGTTGAATGCCGGACTGTTTTGAGAATTCAAGCAGGGCGGCGCGCAAAGGCAGGGACTCGATGGTAAAAGAAACGGACCTGGATTGACTTTGAACCAGCCGGGAGGGGTCGAGAGCATAAGAATTTGTCGGAAGCAAGGGCGTCAGCACACCGCCGCATATGGTCCAAATAACCATATGTTGCCTAACCCTTGACAGACGCGGGCGACTGGCTGACATGCGTTCCTCACGGTTTGCGGTTTTGAAAACCGTCTCGTTATTCAGGCCATTGGTGTGTCGTGCCTGATACTATTTCTCTTTTTTCAATAGTAATATAGCATCATGCCCACTGTCGAGGACTTTTATAGGATAGGCAACGGATAACCCGCGCAACCAATTGTCGATCCCGTCATTCAATACCGTACCGGTAAAGCTGATATAGTTGAGAGAGGGGTCACCAATGATGATTTCGCGAGAGGAATATCTGTTCACATCCGCAATTACACTAGCTAGCGGCGTATTCACCCGAACCAGAAGCCCTTTTTCCCATGAGGTTGCGGCGTCCACATTTGTTGGTTTTACGTCTGAAATACGCCCATCATAATCATAGGAAACGGCTTTACCTGCTGAAACCCTCGGTAGGGCGGCAGGTGATATATTCTCATTGGTCAACAAGGGGTTAACCTCGACTATGCCCTCAAGTACAGTGACGGTTACATCTTGATTATTTGAATGGATATTGAATTTCGTACCCACAGCCGTCACGGTGCCCTTACCAACCTGAACCACAAAGGGGCGGGCTTTGTTTTTGGCAACGCTAAAGACGGCTTCGCCACGAACCAATGTGATGTTACGTTGTTCGTCCG
This sequence comes from Sphingomonadales bacterium, assembly GCA_011051815.1. Taxonomy (GTDB): domain Bacteria; phylum Pseudomonadota; class Alphaproteobacteria; order Sphingomonadales; family Emcibacteraceae; genus Paremcibacter. The sequence goes on from DRKK01000027.1 coordinate 5,950, forward strand.
TATAATTTACATTGACGATAGACCGTGCCCCAAGGGTAATTTTGGACCCGTCCTCAAGCTCAATATTTTTATGTTCGGACCGGGCGGTCTGGTATGTTGTTGTTGCGATTGGGCTGGATATATTCTGTTGAACGAAGAAACCAATGGACAGCGCAACCATTATTGCGGCGGCAATGGGCATGATGCGGCGCATAAGTGTGGTCGTACGACTATTCTTTTCAGGCCATGGCGGGTTCTGGATATTATCCAGTTCTTCCCAGCATCTCTCTGCATCGACAAAGGCGTTTGCATTGGTATCGTTATCGGCAAGCCATTTCTGCCAAGCCAGATATTCTGATTCTGGCAGGTCATCATCCCGAAGTTTTATGAACCACGCGGCGGCTTCGCCCGTTGGATCATCTGCCAGTATTATATTTTTTTTGTTTGTCATTTTATTAATCTGTATCTTTAGTGCTAA
>DRKK01000028.1 GCA_011051815.1 Sphingomonadales bacterium
CCCCGAATATCTGGCAAATCAACAGGCCATGTCTGATATTGTGGCGGACCTCAGGGACAAGCTGGCCCTCATAGAAGGCGGCGGCGGTGAGAAATATTGCCAGCGTCATCTGGACCGCGGCAAGCTTTTGCCACGTGACCGGGTTAACCGGTTGCTGGACAAGGGGTCGGCTTTTCTGGAATTTTCACAACTGGCCGCCTATGACATGTATAGCAAGGATGTGGCCGCCGCTGGGGTGATCACTGGCATTGGCCGGGTGGCGGGACAGGAATGTGTCATTGTCTGTAACGATGCCACGGTAAAGGGCGGCAGTTATTTTCCTATGACCGTGAAAAAACATCTGCGCGCCCAGGAAATCGCCGAACAGAATAATCTGCCGTGCATTTATCTGGTCGACAGCGGCGGTGCGAACCTGCCGACACAGGATGAGGTCTTCCCCGACAAAAATCATTTTGGGCGTATATTCTATAATCAGGCCAATATGTCGGCCAAGGGCATCCCTCAGATCGCTGTGGTCATGGGGTCTTGCACGGCGGGCGGGGCCTACGTTCCGGCCATGAGCGATGAAAATGTCATTGTCAAGGAACAGGGAACGATCTTTCTGGCGGGCCCCCCCTTGGTTAAGGCGGCGACGGGCGAGGTGGTCAGCGCCGAGGATTTGGGCGGCGGTGATGTGCATACCCGCATTTCCGGTGTGGCCGATCATCTGGCGCAGGATGATAATCACGGGCTGGAAATTGCCCGAACCATTGTCGGTAATCTCAACCGTAAAAAAGACATTCAGCTGGATATGCGGGACAGCCGGGAGCCATTATATGATCCGGCGGAGCTTCACGGCATTGTGCCGCCAGACCTGAAAACGCCTTATGACGTGCGGGAGGTCATTGCCCGCATCGTGGATGGCAGTGATTTTGATGAATTCAAGAAACGCTACGGCACCACGCTGATTTGCGGCTTTGCCCATATTTACGGTATGCCGGTGGGGATCGTGGCCAATAATGGCGTGATCTTTTCTGAATCAGCCCTTAAAGGTGCGCATTTTGTCGAACTGTGCAATCACCGGGGTATCCCGTTGATTTTCCTGCAAAATGTAACCGGTTTCATGGTTGGTCAGAAGTATGAGGCCGGGGGCATTGCCCGGGATGGGGCCAAACTGGTGACCGCCGTTTCCTGTGCGCAGGTGCCAAAATTCACTGTGATCATTGGCGGCTCTTTCGGGGCAGGCAACTACGGAATGTGCGGCCGGGCCTATAACCCGCGTTTCCTGTGGATGTGGCCCAATGCCCGGGTATCGGTCATGGGCGGCGAACAGGCGGCCAATGTTCTGGCCACGGTCAAGCGGGACGGCATTGAGCGGTCCGGTGAAAAATGGAGCATCGAAGATGAAGCCGCCTTTAAAAAACCCATTGAGGACCAATATGAGCATCAGGGTCACCCCTATTACGCCTCGGCCCGGCTGTGGGATGACGGGGTGATTGATCCGAAAGATACTCGCCGGGTTCTGGGCCTTGGCCTGTCGGCCAGCCTCAATGCCCCCTTCGGCCCGACCACTTACGGCGTTTTCAGGATGTAAAGGAAAGCAGATGACCAATGATACAGTCATAGTGGAACAGGGTGATGACGGCATTGCCTTCGTGACCCTGAACAGGCCGGAAGTTCATAACGCTTTTGATGAGCATATGATCAGTCGGTTGAGCGAAGTCTTTCAAACATTGGAAGCCGATAAGCATTGCCGGGCGGTGGTTTTACGCGGGGCGGGCAAGAGCTTTTCGGCGGGGGCGGACCTGAACTGGATGGCGCGGGCGGCGGATTTCTCCCACAATGAGAATCTGGCCGATGCTGAACATCTGGCGATTATGCTGAGTGATCTCTATAGTATGAACAAGCTGACTATTGCCTGCGTACAGGGGGCGGCCATGGGCGGCGGTCTTGGCCTTGTGGCTTGCTGTGATCTGGTGATTGCGGATGTGAATACCACCTTTGCCCTGTCTGAGGTCAAAATCGGCCTGATCCCGGCCACTATATCGCCCTACGTCCTGAGTGCCATCGGCGCGCGCCATGCCCGGCGGTATTTTCAGACCGGCGAGCGGTTCAAAGGACAGCAGGCCCATGATATGGGTCTGGTTCATGAGCTGACCACCACCAAAGATGAAATGGACGCACAATTGCACGTCATGCTGGATCACGTGCGGGCCAATGGTCCCTTGGCCATGCGGGAGGCCAAACGGCTGATACTGGATTACGGCGGGCGGGCGATCACGCCGGATATTATGGAGGATTCCGCAGAACGGATTGCCGCCATCCGCGCCCGCGCCGAGGCCAAAGAAGGGCTTGCGGCCTTTCTGGAAAAACGAAAACCCGATTGGATGGGCAAGGGATGATGTTTACAAAGATACTCATTGCAAACCGGGGCGAGATAGCCTGCCGGGTCATCAAAACCGCACAGGAAAATGGTATCCGCACCGTGGCGGTCTATTCCGATGCGGACCGGACCGCCCGTCATGTGCGCCTCGCTGATGAGGCCCACCATATTGGCGGCGCGGCGGCACAGGACAGCTATCTGCGGGCCGATGTGATCCTTGACGTGGCCCTGAAGTCGGGGGCAGAGGCCATCCATCCGGGCTATGGCTTCCTGTCGGAAAATGCCGAATTCTCTGAGGCCTGTCAGAAGGCAGGCATTGTCTTTATCGGGCCAAGTGCGGACAGCATCCGGTCCATGGGGCTGAAGGATAAGGCCAAGGATATTATGGCCCATGCCGGGGTGCCGGTGGTGCCGGGCTATCAGGGGGCTGATCAGAACATAGATGTTTTACAGGCGGAGGCCGATAAAATCGGCTATCCCATATTGATCAAGGCGGTTGCGGGCGGCGGCGGCAAGGGCATGCGCCTTGTGGAACAGGCGGATGAGTTTACCGCCTCTC
>DRKK01000029.1 GCA_011051815.1 Sphingomonadales bacterium
ATGCCGATAACAAGGCGGCGGTGGACAATTGCGTGGACCGTTTTGGCAAGCTGGATTGTTTTGTGGGTAATGCCGGTATATGGGACTATATGGGCAGCCTTGAGGGGCAGGATGAAAATGCTCTGTCACAGAATTATGAAGAATTATTTGATGTGAATGTCAAGGGTTATCTGTTGGGGGCCAAGGCGGCCTTACCAGCCTTGCGGGACAGCAAAGGCTCCATGATTTTCACGGCGTCAACCTCCAGCTATTTTACCGGTGGCGGTGGCTGTCTTTATGTGGCAAGCAAACATGCCGTTTTGGGATTGATCCGGGCGCTGGCCTGGGAATTAACCCCGGACATTCGGGTGAATGGGGTCGCAGCAGGCGGCACATTGACCAACCTTGCCGGGCCAAAATCCGCAGGCATGGACACGGCAATCATGTCAGAGATGCCGGGCATAGACAAAATGATTGCCGATATGACGCCGCTGGGTTTCCCGGCCAAACCAGAGGACCACGCCGGGATTTTTGCCCTGCTGGCCTCACGGGAAGATGGCCGTTATATGACCGGAACCGTCATTCTCAGCGACGGTGGGATCGGGGTCGGGATGCGTCCGCCTTCTGAATAGGGTCGCAGACCTAGAGTTAATCCTAGGACATACGGAACATTTCGATAAAGATACCGCGCAACCATTTGTTGGCCGGATCCTGATTATATTTCTCGTGCCAGAATATATTGATGGGGATTTCCGGATGGGAAACGGGATGGGCGGTATATTTCAAACCAAAAGGTTCCATCATGCGCTGGGCCAGATATTCGGGTACGGTGGCGATCATATTGGTGGTGCTGAGGATATAGCCGAGAGCGACGAAATGGGGTACGGTGAGCCTTATCCGGCGCCGTTGACAGCTGCGGTCAATATGGGTGTCAATCTGATCATGGCCGGTGCCGAGGGAGACCACGGAAACATGATCCGCCTCGGAAAATTCAGCGATGGTAATTTTTGGTTTATCCAATATATGGCCCTGCCGGAACAGACAGACATAATTCTGGGTGAACAGGCGGCTTTGAAAGGCGCCGCCCTTTATGTCCGGCAGATAGCCGATGGCCATGTCAACCTTTCCCATTGACATCTCGTCATTGAGATTGACGGCTGTATTGCGAACGGTGCTGATGGACACACCGGGGGCCAGCCCCAGCAGTTTCTCCATCAGCTCCGGCAAAAAACAAATTTCCCCAATATCGGTCATGCCGACCTTAAAGCGGTGGGTGCTGGTGGCCGGGTCAAACTTGCTGTTGTGATTAACGGCGTTATGAATCAGGTCAAGCGCTTCTGTAACCGGCCCGGCAAGTCTGGTGGCAAAGGGAGTTGGCACCATGCCCTGAGGGGTGCGGACAAAAAGCACATTGTCAAAGTTTTTGCGCAAACGTGCGAGAGCGTTACTCACCGCAGGCTGACTGACCCCGAGGTTGTCGGCAGCCAGCGTAACACTGCGGTCCGTTAAAAGCTGACGGAAAACCACCATCAGGTTCAAGTCCATATTTTTTAATTCCATCATAGATACCCTTATTCATATTTGTGATGTAGTCTATCACAAATATAGTATTGTGGAATGTTGAAAATATGGATAAGTTTACGGCACAATCATTTCAGATATGGCCTGTCATCGAAATCGGAGAATTCTATGAGCATCAACACAATTGAACGTGTTCTTTGGGATATTCATCATGATCCGCATCTTGCTGATCTCTTTCGGCAAACACCGGATGTTCTTCTTGAGAGATACGGACTGGAGCCTGCGGAAAAAGACTTGGTAAAGACGCTGGATGTTTTGGCAATTGCCAATCGGGGCGCGAGCCAGATGCTGTTATTTAACGCGTGGCTGGCCATCAAGGGGCCGGGCGGAATTCCGGAATATCTTGGCCAAATGGCCGGGGCTTAACACGCAGCAGGAGAGAGTATATGGCAGAAATCGTAAGTGGCTTTTTAATGCCCCATGACCCTTTGATCCCTTCAATGCCGGATGCGCCGCCCAAGGCACAGCAGGACGCCTGCCTTGGTGCCTATGCCACTATTGTGGATCGGTTGCGGGCGCAGGAGGTGGATACGGTGGTGGTGATCGGGGATGATCATTATACCATAAATGGTCCCTATTGTATCCCACAGGCCATGATCGGCATTGGTGATGTGGAAGGCCCTTGTGAGCCGTGGCTTGGCATTTCCCGGGATAAAATCGACAATAACGAAGCTCTGGCCGAGCATATCATGCAGCATGGGCTGGACAATGGCGTTGACTGGACGGCGTCCAAGGCGCTGGTGGTTGATCATTCGGTGATGGTGCCGGTGCATTATGCGGTACGGCCCTTGGCCGGGGTCAGAACGATTCCAGTCTATATAAATTCAGGCATGGAGCCTTTGATCAGCAATTCACGGGCCTATGAAGTTGGCCAGTCGATTGGGCAGGCCATCGCGTCCTGGGACAAGGCGGAACGGGTTGCAATATTTGGTACTGGCGGCATCAGTCATTGGCCGGGCATGGCGGAAATGGGCCGGGTGAATGAACCGTGGGACCGTATGATTATGGATTTGATTGTCAAAGGCGATCATGCGACCCTGATGGAGCTGAGCGATGCGGATATATTACGAGATGGCGGCAATGGAGGTTTGGAGATCAAGAACTTCATCTGTGCCATGGGGGCCTTGGGCCAATGCCGGGGGGAGATCATCGCCTATGAAGCCGTGCCTGAATGGGTGGCGGGCTGTGGTTATATGGAATTGAAAGCAGCATAAATGAATGACAGGACATCTCCTAA
>DRKK01000030.1 GCA_011051815.1 Sphingomonadales bacterium
ACGGGCGGGAAAGCGTGGTCCTGATTTCCGCCGCCTCCTATGCAGAATATGAAGAGTTCCAAAAACAAAAATATGCCTTCGGTGGGGAGACAACAGACGAATTTAAGGAACTCCTTGCCGAACGTATGGATAAACATAAGCACGTTCTGGAAGGGCTTGCCAAGTGAATGATCAACCTAAGCCTACTTGGATTGGCAAAGAACAAGTTATGCTAATTCAAGAAAATACAATCAAAATACAAGGCGGAAGTTCCGGCATACGTGATGAAGGGCTATTGGAACCTGCCCTTGCCCGTCCACAAAATTCTCATGCTTACGGTGAACGTGATATATTCCTGCTTGCAGCTGCCTATGCTGAGGGTCTCGCCCGTAATCATGCTTTTGTGGATGGTAATAAAAGGATAGCGTATATCACATCAGATTTGTTCCTCTATCTTAATGGTCATGATCTGAACATAAAGTCCACCTCTGCTCAAATCACCATATTTGAAAACCTTGCCAAAGGCGAAATGGGTCGCAAAGAACTAGCAGAATTTTATCGCCAGAACACATCCAGAATAGAAAAGCCGTAACGCCCATGAAAATAATTCTGGCCCCTATGGAGGGTGTGGTGGATTATGCCATGCGCGAGATATTGACCACGTCCGGACAGTATGACCTGTGCGTCACCGAATTTGTCCGGGTGGTGGATCAGGTCTATAAGCCGCCCTTCTTTCACAGGATATGCCCGGAATTGCGACAAGGCGGCAAAACCCGGTCCGGGACACCAGTGCGGGTACAGCTTTTGGGACAGCATCCGGGTTGGATGGCGGAAAATGCGGCGGCGGCGGTGGCGCTTGGCTCACCCGGTATTGATCTGAATTTCGGCTGCCCGGCTAAGACCGTGAACCGCCACCGGGGCGGGGCGGTTTTATTACAGGAACCGGAAACCCTCTATCAGATCGTCAAGGCCGTGCGTGATGCGGTGCCCGGGACAAGTGAGGTCAGTGTTAAAATGCGGCTGGGCTATGAAAATACCGACCTTGCCGTCGACTGCGCCCGGGCCATTGAGGGTGCCGGGGCGGATATGCTGACCATCCATGCCCGGACCAAGGTTGAGGGCTATCGCCCCCCGGCCCATTGGCATTTGATCCATGACATCCGCCAACAGGTCAGCTTGCCCATTGTTGCCAACGGGGACATATGGTCGCGGGCTGATGCCGAGAGATGCCGGGAGGTGTCCGGCTGCGATGATATTATGATCGGGCGCGGCGCGCTGTGCCTGCCCAATCTGGTTGATGTCATTCGCAAAGATGCCGCCCCCATGACATGGCCAGAAGTCTGTAACCTGCTGCTCACATATGCCGCCTTCCGACGGGATGCCCACGGGCGCGGTTATCTACCCAGCCGGATCAAACAATGGTTCAGCTATCTGAAGCGGCAATATCCCGAAGCCATCCCCGCATTTGAAAAGATAAAACGGTTACAGCAATTAGACGAAATAACGGCTATGATAAGATCATGCAGTTAAATTTTGACAATCAATATGCCCGGCTCGGCGATAAATTTTCCGTAAAAATGACCGGACGGCCCCTGCCCAATGCCCGGATGGTGAGCATTAACCCCTTGGGCGCGGAACTGATCGGCCTGACCCCGGATGACCTGTCCGGTGCGCAGGCCCTGCAATTTTTCAGCGGGGCAGAAATGCTTGACGGTGCGGAGCCACTGGCCATGGTCTATGCCGGGCATCAGTTTGGCGGCTACAGCCCGCGCCTTGGCGATGGCCGGGGGCTGTTGCTGGGCCAAGTGCGGGGCAAGGGCAATATCCTGTGGGACATTCATTTGAAAGGCGCGGGCCAGACCCCCTTCTCCCGGGGGGCCGATGGCCGAGCCGTTTTGCGCTCCAGCATACGGGAATATCTGGCCAGCGAAGCCCTCCATCACCTGAATATTCCCACCAGCCGCGCCCTGTGCCTGATCAGCAGTGACGAGCCGATCATGCGCGAAACGCAGGAAACCGCCGCCGGGCTGGTCCGGCTCAGTGAAAGCCATATCCGCTTTGGCTCATTTGAGTTTTTCACCTATACGGATCAGCAGGGGGAACTAAAACAGCTGGCCGATTATGTGCTGAATATTCATTTTCCGGACCTGTGTGATGACCCGGCCCCCTACGACCGTATGATGCTGGAGATTGCCGCCCGAACCGCCCGTATGATTGCCCGCTGGCAGGCCATGGGCTTTGCCCACGGGGTAATGAATACAGACAATATGTCCATCCTGGGTCAGACTTTTGACTATGGCCCCTATGGTTTTATGGAAACCTTTGATCCGGGCTATATCTGTAACCATTCGGACGATATGGGCCGCTATGCCTTTAATCAGCAACCGGCCATTGGCCTGTGGAATTGCCGGGCACTGGCCCATGCGTTAGGCCCTCTTTTGGAAGCAGGAACGGCGGAATTTCTGATCCCCCATTATCAACAGACCTTTCAGGACAGCTATGATCGCCTGATGGCGGCAAAGCTGGGCCTTGAAAAGCCGGAGACAAGCGACCGTGACCTGGTCGCAGACCTGTTGCGTCTGCTCCGAGACCGGGAAATGGATTACACGATTTTCTTCCGCGCCCTCAGCGATGGCAAGCGGCAGGACGGACCTGATTTTGCCAGCTGGTATGACCGTTATGACGCCCGATTATCACTGGAAAAAACCACACCCGACCAACGGCAGGAAAATATGCGCGCCGTTAACCCCAAATATATCCTGCGCAACTAT